>JAPKYC010000071.1 GCA_026394505.1 Methanothrix sp. | reverse complement strand
GCCTCCATTTTTTCAGATCTTCTTGCACCTTTGGCAAGATATCTCTGTATGCGGCCCCGGTTCGGAGGACGAACATCCTGCCCACCTGCTCTTCTCGAATCAGGTCGCTATTTATGAGCCTGGTAAGAACATTGCCTTTCAGCTCCTCTGCAAACGGCCCGAAGCTGGAGCGGCGATAGGTCAGGCCCGTGGGTATGCCTTGTGCTGTGGCAAAGTAGGCGATCTTCTGGAACCGGGTTCTGCCTACCGGGTAATGGTATTGCTCACGCTCGATCATCTCCAGAATGGCAACCAATGCCACCCAGGCGGAGCTTAGCTTTTCCGGAGGCACGGGAACAGGACAGTTAATGCCCACGGGTGCATCAGCCAGACCCATTACCGAGAGGGCCTGGTCAATGGTCGCACTGGATGGAATGTAAAGCTCTACGGGAATCTCAAAGCGGCTCAAATGCTCATAGAGTACAGGCAGCACAACTCTCCAGTCCAACTGTCCCAGCTGGCATCCCAGAGACGGCACGGCGATTGATGTGATCCCCCAACCCTTATAATGCATCTCAAGATAACGAAGTCCCTGGATTATATCATCAAGGCGAGATATGGACCGCCAGTGGCCTTTTGTAGGGAAGTTGAGGATATTATGCGATTCAAATTGTGGGAATAGGTAGGGCTCACCCAGTCGGACCTGTCCTTTTTTGCACCGCCGGAAGTAATCCTTATACATGCCTGGGAACCGGTTTTTAAACTCCAGAGCCAAGCCCTTGCCCATAATGCCGACACAATTCACGGTATTGACCAGCGTCTGGGCTCTGGATTGAAATATATCTCCTTTTATGACCTTTACTCGATTCCGCATAGCTGAAACGTCCTACTTGAAGAATAGATATGTATCCACTACTACATTTATACTTAGTCCTGCGTCGCGGAGCTTTTTATCCAGCAATGTCTTGCTCTCTTGACATGACACATACGCTTTATTTATATACTTAGGATCTACTTTATCCAAAACCAGCACCTCTGCGCACTTGATAGAGACATGCTCGTATTTTTCAATGGGATCGGGTTGATTCCAGTATCTGGCAAAGACTCTGTCTTTATCGACCATCAAAAGCCCATCCGGTGCATGCGCGAAGCGAGCGTAATCACTTGAAGCATTACGATCGCTGACAACTACTCCTGGTAGATCAATCACCTCAGGGCTGATGCTCAGAACGCAAATCTCGGTGTATCCGCAACTGAATGCAAGTTTGAACAACATGGGATTTCTGCCGCAGATATACAGATTTACATAGTCGTGCAAAGATTTGCCCTGCGGAAGGAATTTGACTTTCCGCTTTTCTTGGACAATCTCCGAGGCAACTGATTTATGGGGGATCCTCGTAGATAGGGCATTGGAGAGAATTCCTCTTTGAATAATTGAGATGATGTTATCAAAATGGACAATGTAATGCAGTTCCGCAAGGTCTTCACGCCTCATGCCCATCCCTATCCAGTAATTTTTTCAAATTGGATCATTCATAAATACTCGAACTCTTAAATATTGTCCTCGGCGGATGCAAATAGGTTTTTGTGTCACATCCGAAGATTAGATGAATCCCCCGCCCTAAAGCCATTCCCATGCACTCCGACGACATCATAAAGAAAAACGCCGTCGTCTCCTGGACAGGCGGCAAGGACGGCTGCTATTCCTGCTACAAAACCATGAACGACGGCTACAGAATCACCCATCTCCTGCATTTCACCAACCAGAAGAAGACCGGCTCTCACGAGCTCAACCCCGCCCTCATCCGGGATCAGGCCCAGGCCCTTGGCCTCCCCCTCTTGCAGCGCGACTTTTACTCTTACGAGGAGGAGTTCAAGAAGGCGGCCTTAGAGCTACGAATGCAAGGCGAGAGATTTGACGCCGCCGTTTTCGGGCACATCGAAACCCATAAGCCGCTGGTGGACAGGATCTGCCATGATCTGGATATCGATCTTCTGCTGCCCCTCTGGAAACAGAACTCCGATAAAATCATAAATGAGATCATCGATGCCGGATTTGAGGTAATTTTGGTCAGCGTCAAAGACGGCCTGCTGGGAAAGGAGTGGCTGGGCCGCAGGATTGATGACAAATTTATAGCTGATTTGAAAGAGGCCAATAGCTCTGTCGATCCCTGCGGCGAGAATGGAGAGTTTCATACCTTTGTCGCCGATGGCCCCATATTTAAAAAGAAGATAGTAATAACCGGAAGTGATCCGGTATATCGAGAAGGCTACTGGTTCCTGAACATCTCTGAGTTTTCATTGCAGGAAAAATAATGGGCACTTCGCTATCTCCCGTAGCTAACCTGAGGTTATTTTTTCCAGTTTTTAGTTCGTCTCTGTGCGTCCTCTGTGAACTCTGTGTCTCTGTGGTGAAAACGTCGTTAGACGCTGGTTATTAACCAATGCCTGACAATACTCCCACCAAAGAGGCACGAGAAACAATGGATTTATGACATTTCCTACTCGACATGATGATCTGCGATCCGCTGCTATCCCTCAAACCTGCCAGATCTCTCGCTGCATATTGGTGAGGCACACGGCTCCGCCCGGCGTGGTCAAGAAGGTGTCCTCTATTCCCAGCACCACTTTGTCGGGATAGATGATCTTGGGCTCGATGGCGATGGTCATGCTGCTTTGCACCGTATGATCCAGGGGGCCGATCACCGGGTACTCGTCCAGCTCTAACCCTACGCCGTGGCCCACAAAACCGCATTTATTGCCGTTGGTCCCACCCAAAAAGTCCTGGTAGCCCAGCCTTGCTCCCTCCGACTCGGACAGCTCGAACAATTCCCGGCCCGTCCGGCCTGCGACTAGCTTTGCGGCCACAGCCTCCTCGATACGGCAGGCGGCATGATGGGCCTCCGCCAGCGATGCCTCCAGCTTCCCAGGAAAAATATGCGGGTGGCGTTTGCAATATATCCGTTGTAGATGCCCACGCAGTCCACGAATACCGGCTCATTTCTCTTTATCCTGGCAAAGCCTGCCCCCCCTGGAGAAATATTAAAGAGGTGCCCCTGCCCCCGCTGGGCGAAGCCAGAAAGCTGGGCAGTGTCGCCTGCTGCCCACACATGACATGGCCCAGGGAGCGCATCACCGACTCGATCCGGCAAATCAGATCTACTTCTTTCATGCCTTCTTCCAGAAAGTCAGGAACAGAGGAAAAGCCGGCCTCCAAAATTCGGGCCGCCTCTTTTATCAGGCTTACCTCAAATTCGGACTTCACAGAACGGATGTGCTTGATCTTTTCGGCAACATCGACAAATTTGGCGTCTTCCAGGGCCCTGTCCACTTTAAAGTAGAAGCTGCAGGGAAGCACATCCATCTCCAGGCC
>JAPKYC010000215.1 GCA_026394505.1 Methanothrix sp. | reverse complement strand
CCCTTGACGATCTAGACCGTAGGCCATTTCCAGAAGCTGGACCGGGTGCATGGCCGTGATTCCGGTGCCGTAGCTTATCTGCATCCCGCAGGCCGCACAGCCGGTGACCACTCTGTCCGCGTCTGCTTCTTCGATGTCCCTAAAGAGCTTCTTGCCGATTTCCATCGAGAGCCTGGAATAGGCCTTCTTGTATCCGTGATAGCCACCCATGCCGCAACAGGTGGCGTTTACGGCGGCGACTGACAGCCCGGGGACAGTGTGCAATAGCTCCAGTGTACTCTTGCCATCGTCCTGGACCTTGAGATGGCAGGGAATATGGCACAAGACCGACTGGTTGATGCTGATCATGTCCCTCGCCAGTCTGCCCTCGCGCCCGAGGCGGACGAGGTACTCATCTACGTAGTACACGTGCTTGGACACCATGGTGGCCTCATTCGGGCCGCAGAAGCTCGGGTACTCGCGCTTTATCATAAGCGCACAACTGGGGCACGAGGTGACTACCTCCCATCCATCCGTTATGAAGGAGGCCAGCGAGCGGATGTTGTTCTCCGCATTCCTCCGGAAGCCCGTCATGTTCTTGTTGGCTATCATGGGCATGCCGCAGCATTCATGCGAAGCGACGGCCACCTCGATTCCGTTCTTCTTCATGACGTTTACCACGGCTTTGGCCAGATCGGGCTGGTAGTAGTTGGCAAAGCATCCGACGAAGTAAGCCACCTTTCCCTGATTGGCTGCGACTTTCCCTGCTGCATTTCTCTTGTTTGCCAACCATTGCGTGAAGGTCTCGCGGTGAAACCTGTGCAACGACCTCTCAGGATCAAAGCCCAGGCCGGCACTGATCAGCGTCTTGGCCGGCTTCAGATTGACCACGGCATTGGAAATGGGAGCGGTGAGTGCGCCCGTTTTGGCGATGATTTCCGGATTCCCCAGTATGCGCTCGCTCAGGCTGCGCCCATGCCTGGCAGCATGATCTGCCCGGGCCATCCACATCAGCTTCGGCAGGTCGATAGACAGAGGACACTCGACACGGCAGGCCTCGCAGCGGAGGCAGGTATCCATCAGCGGATTCCGGCCCAAGAGGAACATGAACAGGTGGTCTCTGGGACTCCAGACCGCGCCGTCTCTCCCCATGGAGTGATTGATCGGGCACCTCACCACACAGGCCTTGCATCCGATGCACAGCAGCAATTCCCTGAGACTACTGGACAGGATTCGGCTCCGGCCGTTGTCCAGCAGGATCACATGCCATCGTTGGCCTGAGGCCTTCACAGCGGGTGGAAGGCTGTCTATACTGGTACCCCCGTCCTCTCTCCGCCTCAGATTCAGCAGCATCGCTTCCAGGCCGAATAGGCCCATGCACTTTGTCTGAAGCGCCGCATCTTCTTTGGTCTTCACCACCTTATCTATGCCGACGATGAGCACAACCTCTCCGGCTTGTTCCAGGGTTCGGGATATGTTCGAAGAATGCTGTACGAAGAACGCTGAGCCATCCTGTGCGCAAGCTGCGCTGACACCCAGTACAGCAACACAATCCCTCATGGCTCTGCCTTGGTCAGCCTGGGAATCTAAGCTGACATTGATGTTCTGGAGTTCAAAACTGGGTGTCAGGCCCTTTGTCAGCAAATCGGGGAGGTCCCAGTAGTCTCCTATTCGGTTCTCGAAAGTGCCCATGTCTGAGTGGTAGGGCTCGATGACCCGGAACCCGAGCTCCTGCAGGTGGGGTTTTAGCTCGTTGGCCACTGAAGCTGACCTGTTTACTATGATGTTCCTGGAATCCTGGGCAATTCTGCGGATGAATTTGGCGGCCTCAACGCCGTCGCGCGCCGATACGCAGTCTGTTCTTGGATAGCGCGACACCTCGTCTCTGAACTCGGCCACCAGAGACTCCTGCTCGCTTAGACAACGCTCCCTCATCTCCCTGAGTTGAGATTTGAGGTCTTGGAGACTAGGTTGGGCGCTCAAACGGAGAAGCGCTCCAGAAAGCCTGCGCCTGGTTCCCTGGCCCGATGGTTCAAAGATGAGTATCGGCGGAGTACTCTTCATCGCAGATATGCCTCAGAGTACTGGCGGCCCACGCCGCGTCAGCCCGCGGTCCAGCCCATTATATACCTGCCTCCTTGTTCACTCCCATCTATCTTGAGCAGGCCCGAAGAATTGTACCACCGCAGCTTCAGCTTGGATACAAAGTGAGGCTGCACCTGATTGGCTAGTGTCTTAGCTGCACACTGTGGCGAAGAGTGCGGACTGCACAATCTGGACTATCGTTCAACATTCCAGCGCTCCAAAATGGCCACGCTTCTCTGGAACTTGGCGATGATAATGTGGATGCGTGTGGATGTCGCTGTCCAGGGAAAATGTCATCTGGTGCTGAGTCCTCGCCGCAAGTCAGGATGAGA
>JAPKYC010000041.1 GCA_026394505.1 Methanothrix sp. | reverse complement strand
GAAGGCAGGAATTTCTTGAGCCGGATATCCACCTTCTTCTTGCCGGCAACCTTGCTGTAGACTGCCTCTGCCTCCAGCACGGCCACCTCGAAGAAAGGAGGGGCATCGGTTCGGTTCTTCTCCATGATCTCCCTGGGAATGGTCAGCAGCCGGATGTGTACGCCCTCGGAGGCCTCGATCGCTTGCGCCTCCAGCCTCAGGTCCATCTCAAACTCCCAGGCCAGGCAGTGCAGCTCCCGGCCCCCGGCGGCGTGGGCTTCCTGGGCTGCTGCCCTAACTTCGTCTCGCGTCAGCAGCGAGTCAATACCGTCCACGTAGACGAAGGCTCCACCTTTGCGACCGTGCAGCCAGGTGGTGGGCCGGGCCAGCGGCTCAGCCCGGTAGAAGCCTAAAACCACTCGCCGATGGTCATTGTCATAGCCCTGCAGCCTTTCCCGCTGCCACCACTGCCGCTCGTAGCGGCCCAGATTGTAGACATCAAAGGCCCGGTAGGGCTTGCCGTCTGCCTGGAGTTTTCTCTGCAATTCGATGAGCCTTTTGCGGCTGGTGTGGATGGCAAATCTGCCCAGGTCGCACATGATCCAGCGGCGGCCCAGGCGCTCGGCCACAGCGCCGGTGGTGCCGGAGCCGCAGAAGAGATCGGCCACGAGGTCGCCCTTGTTGGAGGAGGCACGGATGATGCGCTCCAGGAGAGCTTCGGGCTTTTGGGTGGCAAATAGAGTATCTTCTAAGGCTTGCGAATTAACTGGAGGAATATCGTCCCAAAGAGATTGAAGAGGTACACCTTTCTGGTCTTCTAAAAAACGCTTGAACCTTGGAACATCACCTCTCTCTGGCCAATAAAGCATTCCCTTTGAATCCAATTCCTCTAGACGATGCTTTGGATATCTCCAAGGCTTTTTCAGTCCTCTCCATTCATAAACAGGGTTCACTCCTGAATGCCCTAAGAGACTGGTAGGTTGAAATTGTTTCCCGGTTTGTTCGTCGATATAATTATAATACTTTTCAATATATTCCTTACGATATGCAGAATACAAGTCATTCCAAATATGGTTTACAGTCTTCGAGTAAAATAAAATATAATCAGTCAATTCAGGAAAACGCTTTTCGGTATTGCCCCGAGGAGTGCTTCGCTTCCAAGTAATATGATTATTAAATGTACCTCCCCCAAATATGTCATCTAATAATAATTTTAAGCTATGCCCCATACGCCAGTCGCATTGAACATAAATGCTCCCAGTCTCACTCAGCAGTTCTTTCATTAAAGCAAGCCGCTCGTACATCATGTGAAGGTAAGAATCAGTGCCTTTTCCCCACATGTCCCTATACGCTACCATCTCTAGGAGCGACTGTTCTTTTTCTAATGCTTCCGTTTTCTCACCAACAGGCACCTGCATCGTGAAATCCGCCCCCACATCGAAGGGTGGGTCGATGTAGATCAGATCGATCTTGCCCCGGAAGTCCTTGAGCAGCGAGGCCATGACCAGCTTATTATCGCCCCAGATGAGCCTGTTCCGGAAATCATCATGCATGGTGGTCTGCAGTTCGCCAAGAGTTGTCTGACCGGATGCCAGGGCCTCGCTCCTGGGCATGTCCACCGTCTCGATCTTCTGCATGGGCATGGCCGCTCCGGCCACATCCACGCTGCGGCGGCGGCCGTACTCATCGTACTTGCCATCCCAGACCAGCTCCGTCCTCATCTGGGAGAGAGGATGAGGGTTGTCCGGGCCCCA
>JAPKYC010000168.1 GCA_026394505.1 Methanothrix sp. | reverse complement strand
GCCAAGGCCTATTCCGCAATGGTGGAGAAGCTCAAAGAGGCCACATTTGAGAAGACTTACTCCGCCCTGGTTAGGCTTGGTGCCGAGGTTTCAGAAGAAAAGCTTAAATCTGTCCTGAAAGAATTGGAAGGGCCGATCGATCAGCGTACGCCAACCCGCGTGTCTCACCGAAGGGCAGATAAAGTCAGGGTGAGAAAAGTTCATAGCGCTGATCTACTAGAGGTTACGGGCAACTTGGCCCGCATAAATATTAGAGGCGACAGCGGTCTGTATATCAAGGAGTTGATCTCCGGAGACGGAGGCAGAACCCGCCCGAACCTCGCCGAAATCCTTAGAGTCGATGCAATCGTCGAAGAATTAGATGTAATAGATGTAGGTGGAGAATCAGATGGCACATCATCACGGAATGCGGAAGAAGTCAAGAGACAAGCTGAGCAGGACAGTCAGGGCTAGGGGCATATCCCCCGTAGTCAGGGCGATTCAGGAGTTCGAGACGGGCGCAATGGTCCATGTGATCATCGATCCGAGCATACACAAGGGTATGCCTCACCCCAGGTTCCACGGAAAGACGGGCGAGGTTGTAGGAAAGAGAGGTAGAGCCTTTGTCCTGAGGGTCACTGATGGCAACGCCACCAAGACCTTGATCACATTACCAGAACATCTGACAGCACAAAAATAGATGATTGTCAAAAGCGTATTGCAGGAGGACATCCTGACCATGGCGGAGGTCAGGGAGATCCTCGACCAGATCCGGCAAAAGCGTGCCGACGAAGAGGAACTGGGTTACGAATTGCGCCGGGCCATCAGACATGCAGAGTTCTTTAGCAAGGGCACTGCAGAAGAGAGCCGGGCAATGGTAGCTGAGCTCATGAAGATGGAAAAGATGAACAAGGGAATTGCCGTAAAGATCGCCGATGTCAGGCCCGTCACGAAGGATGAGCTGAGGGCGATTTATGCCAAGGAACGGTTCACTTTAAGCGAAGAAGAGCTCAACAGCATTTTAGAGATCGTATTCAGGGGGTAAAGGCACATGCCTGAGGGGAGACCGCCGAAGAGAGAAGAGGTAGCTAGGATTCTCGATTACCTCCCCTATGGACGTACTCTTGACTCCAGGAGCTACCAAAAGCAACCTCTTGTCCAGGCCGTGGGGGAAGCCAACTTCGTTCTCATGGAGATGACCCCCAAGGAGGGCGTGGTTCCAACGGCCGGAACTCGAGTCTACATAGGCAGCGGTAGTCGTGACGTCATCGATCACGTCAACCGCAGAATCGACTATGCGGAGCTGTCCAACAACGCCAAGCTTGAGATCACTTACCAGATTGTGAGCATAGTCCTGGAAAATGAGCCCAGGTTCATTCGCTATTTTAACGAGGCCGGACCCATCACCACGCGCATGCACTCTTTAGAGCTCTTGCCCGGAATCGGCAAAAAGCTGATGTGGGCGGTGCTCAATGAGCGCAAGAAGGGGCTTTTCAAGAGCTTTGTCGATCTGACGGAGAGGGTAAAGGGGCTGCACAATCCCGAGAAGATCATTTACAAGCGCGTCGAGGACGAGCTGATGGATGACCGGATCAAGTACCGCGTTTTTACTACAGTGCCCCGCATAAGATGAAGCTGGGGCAGCATTTTCTCATGGATCGCGGTGCGATATCACGCATCGCGAGCTATGCCGATCTGGGGCCGGAGGACAATGTGCTGGAGATTGGACCAGGGCCTGGAAATCTCACCGAGGCGCTGGCCTCTCGTGTCGGTCGCGTCTATGCCGTGGAGATTGACTCCGATCTGGCCGGGCGGCTTTCCGGCCGCTTTTCCAATGTTCAGGTGATTAATGAAGACGCCCTGAAGGTTGAGCTTCCCGATTACAATAAGATCGTCTCCAACCTTCCTTATCAGATCTCTTCCCGGATCACCTACCGTTTGCTCTCCCGGCCCTTTGAGACAGCGGTTCTGATGTACCAGTGGGAATTCGCCAAGCGTTTGGCGGCCGCCGTGGGCGATAGCGAGTACGGCCGTCTGGCCATGGCGGTGGGCTTCTTCTGCCGGATCGAGATTTTAGAGAAGGTCTCCAAGATGGCCTTCCGACCTGTTCCCCAGGTTGACTCGGCCATTGTGCGACTTTTGCCCCGATCGGATCGTCCGAAGGCGGACCCGGCGGATTTCCTGAGGCTGGCGGAGGGGCTCTTCAACAATAGACGCAAAAAGGTAAAGAAGGGCCTGGCGGCCCTGGGAGCTGGCCCGCGGGCTTTGGCGGAGCTGGACGCGTCCCTTTTGGAGAGAAGGCCGGAGGATCTGACGCCGGACGAGGCGGCGAGCCTGGTCGGGGCAATAACCAGGAAATCCGGTACGATATAATTCAGATCCTGTGAGAGAATTCTGGCACACCAGGGAAAGACAGGCTGATTCCCAACGGCGGCGAGGGCTATCGGATCAGGGATCAAAAGGTGCTGTTACCGACGGAAAACAGATGGACGGCTTTTCGAAAACCATACATCGGAGCATCTTATGTCAAGCGCTATGAGTTGTTCTGTCGGAAACTGGTTCGAGAGAGGCAATACAATTCGTCCTGTTTCATCACAGCAGACCGAAAAAACGCAAATCTAAGCGAAAACTACGGCGAGCCGGCAAAAGATCTCTCTCATAGCGAAGAGCCCTTTTCTGGCACGATGCATTTATAACAGATTTGTTTCAAACCAGGATTCCAGGAATTAGTAAGGCCACGCGCTAAATAAAGAGGTATTAGAGATCATGAAGGTTGCTGTCATTGGAGGAGGCATAGCCGGTGCAGAGTTGATAAGAGTAGCCTCGCCCTGCCCTCTGCAGTTCACATTGATCGAGCCCAAGAAGCAGGTAGAGATGCAGGCCCTGTATCCCGAATACCTGGGTGGAGTGGCCAGGCTGCAGGATCTGGCGGCACCCCTCAAGTCCTTTTGTGAGCGCGTAGGAGCTGTCCATATCCGGGAGAAGGCCCTCTCCCTGGAAGGCAACACCGTCGTCTGCGAGAAGTCGCGTGTCGAGTTCGATTATGTGGTGGTAGCAACAGGAGCCGCCCAGAACTACTTCGGCATCCGAGGCGTAGAGAACACATTCTCCATCAACACCCTGGAGGAGACCAAGAGGGCGCGCCGCTATGTGGAGGACAACTATCCTGAGCGCATCATGATCATGGGCTCCGGTCTCACCGGCGTGGAGGCGGCGTCCATCCTGGCGGAAAGCCTGGACGCCAGCATCTACATCATCGAGGCCAAAGATCGGGTTCTGCCCCAGTTCTCACCGCAGACGTCTCAGCTTGTAGAAAAGGCGCTCTCCAAGAAGGGCGTGAACATCCTCACCTCCACAGAGGTCGCCGAGGTCAAAGAGGACTGCATCAGCTTCACAGACGGCTCCTGCCTGGACTGCGACATGGCCATCTGGACGGCAGGGGTCAAGCCCTCTCCCTTCATCCAGGATCTGGACCTGCCCAAGAAGAACGGCTGGATACTGGTGGACCCCCACCTCAACGCCAAAGGGAACGTCTTTGCCATGGGCGACTGCGCCTGGGTGGAGGTAGACGGCAAGCTGGCCACCAAGACCGGCCTGGAAGCGGAGCGGCAGGCCAAGTACCTGGCCCATCATTTCAGGAACCTGATCAAAGGGGCGACTGTCGAGAAGTACTCGGTGCGGGCCAGCACGGACAGTCAGGTGGCGCTCATTTCCTTAGGCGCGGACTGCGCCGTGGGCGTGGTGGGCAAGACCTGCATCGGCGTGCCGACAAGGCTGATTTACTCGCTGAAGAGCTGGATCGACAAGTCGTTTATCAAGCGGTTTAAATAATGTCTTTGCCATGGGCGACTCTAGCCTGGGCGGAGAGCGATGGCAAGCCCGCCCTTGACCGCCGCAGGCCCGCCCGCGCGCGCGTCCGGGCGCAGGAGGCCGGTCGGGCCTAAGGTGAGAGGGCAGGAGACCTGATGAGCGGTGTCTTCGCTGGATTGGTCTCCAATAATTGCTCCGTCTACGGTTACTACTAGTCGTGATCTGCAAAGCGACGACGAACAAACTCAACCACAAAGATCACGAAGCTCACAAAGGACGCACAAAGGCTTTTTTGCAGAGGCATTTGACCCCGAACCAATCCTAAATCGCATGCATTGGTCATCGGTTAAGGGTAATGCAATATTATTACAATTCGTGTGCTTGAGGTCGGCGATCATGGCTTCGCGCGGGATCACGGGTTCACGCGAAGGCGCGAAGTCCCGGTGAGGGGAGGACAATTCTTGCCACACCTTATTGATTTTCGCCTTAACCGAAGACGCATGAAATCGCATGACAATTCCTTGACCTCCACAGGCCCGCTCGTGGCTTGCGGCCGCGCTCGGGCCGGTCCTGCTGCCCGAACCCCGTTACTCTGCAAATCCTATTTGATCCAAAGGCATTTAGCGTATGATTCAGGTAGGAGTTTTTGGTGAAATGATTCACTCCACTTCATCAATCAATAGATTCTTTATCGCCTCAGATATCGTCCATACCTCGATGATGCCCGCCTCTCTGATCTTCTCAAAATGCCTGTCATTGGAGATCAGGACGGCCCTTGCATGAAGGCAGGTTGCAGCATGAACGACATCAGCAGCCTGATTGACAGGAAAGAACTGCCTGCATGACACTACCTCTTCTTCTGATTGATTTATTATGATCAGGCGGCTCTTCAGGTAGTCGAATATGTATTCAGCATCCAGCACTCTGGCGTATTTCTCATACTCAGAGAGCAGCGCTTTATTCGCCACTAGCTCTACCGGACTGTCCAGAAGCGTGGACAAAAGCTCCGAACTCTTGGTCCATCTGCCCTTCACGGCAGCGATGAACAGATTAGAGTCAATCAAGAATCTTGTGCATTTTTCTTGCAACTCTGTTTCCCTCTTCTTCCATCTCTGCTTCCAGTTTGTCGAGGTCGATGTCTTTAGCGTGCCTTATGGCATCTCTTATCATGGCACGTACATCGACTTTCTTGAGAATGATGGTATCCGAACCCAATTCATCTACTGCGAACTCATCTCCAGGACTTATGTCCATCTTGCGCCTTATTTCGTTTGGAAGTATCATTCTGCCCTTTTCATCGACTTTTGTGAACGGCATGTGGATCTATTCCCCTTATTCCCACTAGTGTCCCAATGCTAATTAATCTTGCTATTGCAATGGATGCCTGCACCTCAGCGTTCGCACGCCTGCTTGCGAAGGACGGCTACTGTCTTGGGAGGAATTGTTGTGGCAGGATGCTGCTTTTGGGCAGCGCTTCCAGCGGGCACATGCCGGCGCGCGCTCCTGTTCGGGCGCAGGAGGCCGGGCGGCCTGAGGTGAGGGGGCAGGAGACCTGATGAGCGTTGTTTTCGCTGGATTGGTCTCCAATAATTGCTCAGTCCACAGTTACTATTAGTCGTGATCTGCAAAGCGACGACGAACGAATCCAACCACAAAGATCACGAAGCTCACAAAGGACGCACAAGGACTTTTTATGGGGACATTTGGCCCATTACCTAATCCTAAATCGCATGCATTGGTTCTCGGTTAAGGAAAATGCAGCCGTGTGCTTGAGGGCGGCGATCATGGCTTTGCGCGGGATCACGGATTCACGCGAAGGCCCGATAAATCGCATGACATTTCCCTTGACCGTCGCAGGCCCGCTCGTGGCTGGCGGCAGGCGGGCCGCCCACCGAGCCTGGGCTCCCGGCGGCGCTCGCGTCCGGGCGCAGGAGGCCCGGTTGGGCCTGGAATCAGGGGGCGCATGCACCCGCAATGTGCTGCTTTCTGGCGCAGGATCTGGAAAGAGATGCTTTCAGTTGGCTGTTACTATTAGCTGAAAATCATAACCGAGCTACCACGGGCCACCACAGAGGCACAGAGACTCTTTGTAGGGACATTTGACCCATTACCCTATCCTAAAAGCGCATGATAATCCCTTGACCGCAGCTGGCCCGCTCGTGGGCTGCCTCGGTGAGGGCGGGCTGCCCCTCCTGGTCGGGCCTCGCTCCGGAGTGCCGCTCGGGCTCGGGGGCCCGGCTGCGTGCGCGTCTGAGCGCGGGAGGCCGGTCGGGCCTGAGGGTCAGGTGGAGCTGGACTCCCGCTGAGGTGGCTTTTCGGAAAGGATGGCGATTAGTTATTATTATCTTATAATTATATCATCGACTACAAACCGAACCACAGAGACGCAGAGACACAGAGGCGCTTAAAGAGCAATTCCCGACAGCCTCCTGCTTGACGATCCTTGCCGGGCCGCGGACCTGTCTCGCCCGGGCTCGCGCTCGTGGCCGCTGGCCCGTGGGCCGGGGAGGGCGGCGCTGTCCGCCAGGCGGGCCCGGCTGCACGCGCGCGCTCAGGGGGAGGGAGGCCGGGCGGGTCGAGATCACGGGTTCACGCGAAGGCGCGAAGCCGCGAAGGCTCGGTGAAAGAAGAACAATTCTTGCCCTTATTGATTTCCGCCTTAACCGATGACGCATGGAGCGGCAGGCCAAGTACCTGGCCCATCATTGCAGGAACCTGGATTATGGTGGCGACTATCGAGAAGTACTCGGTGCGGGCCGGCACGGACAACCAGGTGGCGTTCATTTCCTTGGGCGCGGACTGTGCTGCAAGTGCGGTGGGAAAGACCTGCATCGGCGTGCCGACGAGGCTCATCTACTCGCTGAAGAGCTGGATTGATAAGTCGTTCATAAAGAGGCTTAAATAAGTATATAATTAATAAACTACAAACAAAACTCGATAACGTTGTGGAACAACTTGAACAGCGACGAATACAACTGAAACTGGATGAAAACGAACAAATATTAGCAGACCCAAAAAACAGACCTGAGAACCAAAATAGGGACAATAGTAGAACAGGGGGGAATTCACTGGATACAAATTAGAAATCAAAGACGCGGGTGTAATATTCTATGAAAACAACGAATTGATGGTGATTATGCGCGAGGTAAAACAATGAAAAATACGACACTATGTTTGATACTAGGGATAGCAATGATGCTGAACGCATTACCTGCGACGGCACAAGACTTTTCCTATGTGGGAAGATGGAACATTGACTACGCTGGAACACCAATGTACCTGGTAATAACACAAGATCTAGTAGGAGTGTTATACGACAACGAACATTCACTAGTGAAACAAGCAACAATATATGGAACACAAAATGGAGATTCGCTTATATGCACGTGGTCATCTTGGCCAGACAAAACCATTGGAGATGTGACATTCGATCGCTACAATATAAATGAGCAGCATTGTGATGATGGATTCTCAGGAACATTGATGTGGGCAGACGGTGGAATATACGGACTCATCAGAGGATGTAGGATATAGAGGATTTCGAATATCTTTGTATTTAAATACGTTAATATTTTCGATTTAAACTCCCATTTTTTTATGTAATCCTCCGATATTCGACATCTTTTTCCTATTTTGACATCATCTCTTGATACTTTTCGCGTTTTTCTACATGACTGCCGCTAGGCCGCCTTTTTGTTGACCTTGCCGAGATGGTTTAACAAGTTATTCGCAATTAATCAAAAATGCTAAGCGGATGCCCTCTTGCTGCTCTAATCATTATAATAATACTAATATTGGGTCCGCCGCCTCGTTCACTTTTATTTTTAAAGCAATACCCCGATGCTTGCATCGGGGATAATGGGCATGCGTATTCAGCTTAGGTTTGGATCAGCTTAACCTGGTTCCACCTTCATGCGGCGGCTCCTTGGATGCCCCGCAGCTTGCTGCGCGGGTGCGCCGCCGCCGTTTCACTACATCGGGAGCGCGGAGGGTCACGAATACCCCGACCTTCAGGTTGGGGATGAAGTGAACCCTCGCACGTTATTTGTGCTCACTTAAACCGATAAGCTGGAATTCGAAAGCAGAGTTTCAATTGCACAGATCAGGGAGACCTGGCAAAGAAGACTCGATGATTTCTGATCTCCAGCTAACCGGGCGTGCGTGCGTGCGGCCCGAAGCATACCCCATCCCTTTAGGGTGGGGTGGCCGCACGCAGTTTGATTTTTATATAAGTCGTTACCGAAATGCAGAAACGCATCCCAGTCAACTAATTTTGCTAATTCTAGCAGCTTATCGCCACGTGGTTGAACTTTTTTTTAAAAAACAAAATTGCCAGATAAGATTTCTATCTGGCCGCTTTTGCCACGCGCTCCACACTGTCCCTGTGGTTGATGGCGTAGCTCTTGACATCACGGTTGGCTGCGGATATGATCTCGTCCGCCAGAGCGGCGTCAGCCTTCTTGGCCTTCTTAAAGGAGGCATTATATGCGCCCTTGGTCAGGAACATGAGAGCAGTGTCCACGCGCCTCTGGGGAGAGGTATCCACAGCTTTGGGCACAGTTATGCCGCCGTACTTGAGCCTAACGACCTCTTCGCGCGGCCCGGCATTGGCTATGGCCTTGACCAGAACGGAGAGCGGATTCTCCTTGGTCTTCTTGGCAACTATGTCAAACGCACTCTCGACTATGCCGTAGGCCTTGAGCTTCTTGCCCGTGTTCTTCTCCGTTCTCATCATCTTATTTACCAGGCGCTCCACGATGTGCTGCTCGGACTTCTTGAACTGCTGCTTGGCATGCTTGCCGCCCGAATGCATGACGGCCTTGGATACCAGATTCATATAGCCCTTTACGCTTGGATCTCCGACCTCGACCTCAGTCGCATCCCACTTGCCGAATAGCTTCACAATAATCACCTCACCGGCTTTTCCTTTCTCCCTCGAACAAGCTCCAGCAAGGAGACATTATTGACAGCAATAACCTTGAATCTGACTCCAGGGATATCTCCCATGGATCGTCCCTGACGCCCGCCGATACGATCGACAGTGACCTCGTCATGCTCATCTATAAATCCGATGGCTCCATCGCCCGGAGCAAAAGCCGTAACCTGACGACCATTTTTGATAAGCTGTATGCGCACAGCCTTTCTTATGGCTGAGTTGGGCTGCTTAGCCTCAATTCCGACCTTCTCGAGAACTATTCCCCTTCCCATGGGCGCTCCGCCCAGGGGGTCAGCCTTTATCTTGCTCCCCGACATCCTTCGGATATATTTAGGATCGCTCCACCGGAGCGCCTTCCTATCACTCTCCAGTTTCCTGGCGGCATAGATTCCATTTCCCATTTATTTCACCTATTGAATTATGATATCATCAACGCCGTGATGCCTTTGCGCAAGCATCTTGGCTTTTAGTATGTTTCGGCCATCTCTGCCGATGGCAATGCCTTTGTCCTTATTTGCTACCTCTACATAAGCCAATCGCTTATCATTCTTGTTTACGACCATGATATTCTTTATGGCCGCCGGCTGG
>JAPKYC010000194.1 GCA_026394505.1 Methanothrix sp. | reverse complement strand
GCAGTGACAGATCCCTGACCGCCACGACCATGTAAGCGTATTTCTTTCAAGGGCTGACCTCCATTATTTCGCGGGCTGATCTACTATTCTCCGCGAAAAAGTGATGAGTAAATATATCTCTTTCGGAGCCGCGGCAGGTTCTTATGTAAGATGCGGCGTATGAAGGATAGCCTATGGATAACAGGAATGAAATACTCTTTGCGGTCCGAGAAGCCAGGAGGAACCTTGGGGGGGCAGCAGACTTTCGCGTCGCAGATGCTCTGGCCATCTTAGAAGGCATCGCGCCGTTCCTGGATAAGGAAGCTGTCATCGGGATGAAGTGCAAAAGCTGCGACAATTATGCATCGGCAACATTCCCCTTGAGCCGGGATTTCTGGGCGGTAGATGACAGCGAATACTGCCCTGCCAGGGATGCGTCTTTAAAAAATCTCTCTGCGTCCAAGCTGGCCGGCTGCCCCCAGTATTCCGGCCAGGCTTCCCTGGATCTGATCACTTTAGGCACGGCCATAATGGAAGAGGATCTGCGGCCTGCTTTTCAGGAGAGAAAGCTCTATGATCGAAGCAAATTTGCCAGCTACAGCGTGGCCTTCCGGCTGCAATCCTCGCCGGGAAAAGTCTGCATCGAACTGGGACATAGAACCAATGAAGGCTTTGCCTGCAGCGACATGAAACTGTACATCTTAAGAAGGCTCGATCCCGGGTTTGGGGCAGTGGCCTCCCAGAAGATATTCGAGGCAATGAAAGGCGGTCCCATCATGGTGGTACAGTCCAGTCTGCAGACCAGAAGGCAACTGGACATCGACTACGTGCTGGACTGGATAGCTGAAAAACGAAAGATGGATATAGTATATCTCTAGCTTTATTTGAGCTTTAGATGATAATTGATGATTAAAGGATGTTTTAGACAATGGCGCAACCGTTAGTGCCAGATACCAGTGTGGTAATTGATGGCAGGGTCTCTGCCAAGATCAAAACTGGAGAGCTGCAGGGCCGCAGGATCGTTGTACCTGAAGCCGTGGTAGCCGAGCTGGAAGCTCAGGCCAACCACGGGCGAGATATCGGTCTCCGGGGATTGGAGGAGTTAAGGAAGCTCTCAGAGCTGGCCAAGACGGGCAAGATCGAGCTGGAATACGTGGGCATCAGGCCCAATTTAGACCAGATCAAGCTCGCCGGTGGGGGAGAGATAGATGCCATGATTCGGGATGTCGCCCTGGAACTGGGCGCCTCCTTCCTTACCAGTGATCAGGTTCAGTTCCGGGTGGCTGAGGCTATGGGCCTGGACGTGGAGTACGTCCGGCCGCAGCGCGAGGCTATCAAGCCCTTAACCCTGGAGAAATACTTCACCGAGGATACGCTTTCCGTGCATCTCAAGGAGGGTGCCATCCCCATGGCCAAACGCGGCCGGGTGGGAGACTTTTCCCTGGTTCGTTTAGGGGAGAGGCCGCTTTCGGAAAGGGAGCTAAGAGACCTATCTCGCGAGATTTACGAAAGGACCAAGGCGGATCCGGAAGGCTATATAGAGATGGAGAAGATTGGTGCCGCCATAATTCAGATCGGGCCTATGAGAATCGCCATAGCCAAGCCTCCCTTCTCCGACGGCCTGGAGATAACGGCTGTCCGTCCCGTGGCCAAGGTGAGCTTTGACTCTTACCGGCATAGCAACATGCTAAAAGAGAGGCTGAAGGAGAGTCAGAGGGGCATCCTCATCGCCGGTCCGCCGGGATCTGGAAAGTCAACCTTTGCCGCCGGAGTGGCCGAGTATCTCTTGAGTTGCAACTATGTGGTCAAGACCCTGGAGTCGCCTCGCGATCTGCAGGTTCCCCCGGAGATCACTCAGTACGGGCCGCTGGAAGGCAGTATGGAAGCCTCGGCTGATATTTTGCTCCTGGTCCGGCCCGACTACACCATCTACGATGAGGTACGAAAGACGCGCGACTTCCAGGTCTTCGCAGATATGCGCCTGGCCGGGGTGGGCATGATCGGTGTGGTGCATGCCAACAAGCCCATCGATGCCCTGCAGCGTCTTCTCGGCCGCGTGGACATGGGCATGATTCCCCAGGTGGTGGACACGGTGGTCTTCATCGAGAAGGGCGAGGTCACCCATGTCCTGGATGTGGAGTTCGTGGTCAAGGTTCCCGCGGGCATGGTGGAAGCGGACCTGGCCCGGCCGGTGATTGTGGTCAAGGACTTTGAGACGGGCACGGCGGAGTATGAGTTATACTCCTATGGCGAGCAGATCGTGGTCATGCCCGTTTCCAAGGAGAGCCGGAAACCCTCCCCCTCCTGGAAGCTAGCCAGTCGCGAGATTGAGAAGGAGATAGCGCATCATGTGCATGGTCCCTTCCAGGTGGAGATGCTCACCGACTCATCGGCTGTCATCCACGTTCCCCAGGATGAGGCAGCGAGAGTGATAGGCAAGGCCGGCAAGAACATCGATCAGATCGAGAAGAACCTGGGACTGCACATCGACGTGCGCACCCAGGATGCGCCCCTCCCGGCAGCTCCCAAGGTGGAGGAGACGGCCAAGCATCTCATCATCTGGCTGGAGGGCATGGCCGGAGAGTCGGCGGAGGTATACGTGGGCGAGGAGCCGGTCTTCACGGCCACCGTTGGCAGGAGAGGAGACATCCGGGTGGCCAAATCCTCGGAGATGGCCAAACGCATCATCAAGCGCATGAAGATCGGAGAGAAGATCGTGGTGCAAAAGGCAAGCTCGGAATGAGCTCGCCATTGATCTTCTCTTAAGGGGAGGCAAAAAAGATGAAATATATTATTTTGATGCTCATTTTCCTGACAGCCTTAGCTGTGGCGGAGGATGATTCGCTGAGTCCCTCCAACGCGGGTGCAATGCAGGACATAAAAAAGACCATGGGGGATGAGATCTTCAGCCCCGGCCAGCAAGACCAGTTAGGCAATGCCACGCCGGTGATAACGGGAAAGAATCTGCCCGGTGCCGTTGTCAACCGCCAGCCCTCCCTGCCCCAGGCAAGGCTCTTCAGCCCCACCAGCACCTGGAGCCTGAATCTGCTGGACAACCTGGAGCGAGTTGTCGTGTTGCAGATGTGCCAGTCTAATGATGTCGTATTCGGCAAGGGCACCATTACTGTAGGAAGCAGCCTGCAAAATGCCACGGCAACCGGGACCATCACCGGAAAAAAGCTGAATCTGGATGTTCTCTGCGACGACCTGACGCTCCTGCGTCTTTCTCTGACCATGAACGGCAAGTCCCTGTCCGGAGACTATCATGGCTACAGTGTCAGCTATGTTCCCTGGAAAGGAATCGCCATGGGGAAAATCAACTAAGCTTAAATCCAAAATCAATATTATGATAATAAAACGTTGTTTGTCGTATAACCATTAAGCTTATCAACTAATAATTTGCAAGGCACATGCGAATGACGGCAGAATCCATTCCTAAGAAGGTCGATATGTCATGAGATTTAAAATGCTAATACTTTCATCATTGCTTTTCTTTGCCTTCCTGGCGGTGACGGCTCTTTGCGTCAATTGGGATGATCCTAGCTATGACCCGGATGAGATGATAAACGCAGGAGAAGTAGAAGTTATTACACCACCAGCCGGACAGGCAGCAACTCCCCAGGCGCAAAGAAAACTTAATGAGAACAAAACCTCGATGGACTGGACCGTTCCCAGCACCCTCACCGGTGGCGGTAACAGCGCCAAGGATTCCAGGACTCAAGCGGAGTCGGCCAGCTCAGAGACGGCAGCCAGTACGCCAGCAGAACAGGCAGAACCCGCCGCGAACACATCCACTGTTACAGATACTGAGCTGCCCCCCGCCCCGCCGCAAGTCATCGCCGTGGGCGGAAACTGGTATTTCGCCCTGAACGACAGCGTAGAGAGGGATCTGGCCCTGGTCCTCTTCCAGAAAGGAAATGAGGTCTTTGGAGCCGGCAAGATCAAAGAGGGCAACAACACCCTGGATGTGACGGCATCAGGAGCCGTTGCCGATGCAACCATGGAGTTGAATCTGGCCTCTGCCAATCCCATCGTCCAATATAAGCTCAATCTCAATCTGAGCGAGAACTTTGCCACCGGAAAGTACCAGGCGTCTTCCACCAGCGGCGACTCCTGGACGGGAAGCGCCGAGGGCGAGAAGACGGCTTAGGGGAAATCAAGTGCCGGGAGAGCGGCATTTGTAAGTTTATTTTATTATTTTTGTAAGATGAAAATTAAGCGATTGGCAAAGGAGATTGGGATCCTTTTTGAGTCCTTTGTGCGCTTTGTGTTCTTTGTGGTTGGAAATCGTAAGGCACGTAAAGGCGCAGAGATACGGCGCGCACCGAAAGCGATATGAGAAGAGAAGCCCGAGCATAAGCGGATTATGTCCAAGCTCTCTCCCCTCATGGAGCAGTATTACCGGGAAAAAAAGCTGTACCCCGACGCCCTGCTGCTATTCCGGGTGGGCGACTTTTACGAGACCTTTGCCGAGGATGCCGTAGTCGTCGCCCGCGACCTGAACATCACCCTTACCTCCCGGCAGAAGGACGATGAGGGCAACAAGATCCCTCTGGCAGGGGTACCCTACCATGCCCTGGACGCCTACCTGGCCAGGCTCATCCGGGCCGGGCATAAGGTGGCCATCTGCGATCAGGTGGAGGACCCAAAGCTGGCCAAGGGGCTGGTGAAAAGGGAGATCACCCGCGTGGTGACACCGGGCACCATCGTTGAGCCGGCCATGCTGGACGAAGCCAGCAACAATTTTCTCGCCTCCGTGGTGCAAGAGGGGAGCAGGATGGGCCTGGCTTTTGTGGATGTCTCCACTGGAGAGTTCCTGACCACAGAGATTGCCGCGGAGCGATTGGCGTCGGAGCTGGCCAAGTTCCGGCCGGCAGAGTGCATCGCGCCTTTTCCCCTGAACGGGGATGCCGCGCGCCTGCAGATCCTGGATGAGGCTGCCTTCTCAGAGGAGAGCACATCCGCCGCCCTGGAGAACCGCTTTGGCCCGGGCTGGAAGGAGCGGCTCTTCCTCGCAGACAAGCGCCTCTGTGCCCGCGCCTGCGGAGCCATTCTCTCCTATCTGCACAGCAATCACTTCGATGCACTGGGACACCTGCATGACATCCGCGTCTACTCCGGCACTGAGTTCATGGTTTTGGATGAGGTCACATTGCGCAATTTAGAGATCTTGAGGAACATCCGGGACCGCTCCCGGCGGGGAACGCTGCTGGAGTTCCTGGCCCGGACAAAGACGCCCATGGGCGCACGCACCCTGGCCCGCTGGATCCAGATGCCTCTGCTCTCTCTGGAGACGATTGCCAAAAGGCATTTGGCCATAGAAGAGCTGAAGGACAATTCCCTGCTGCGGGAAAGCCTGGCCGAAGTTCTGAAGGGCGTCTCTGACCTGGAGAGGCTGATGAGCCGGGTCTCCTGCGGCTCTGCCGGTCCCAAAGAGATGGTGGTGCTGAGAAGCACCATTGAAAGGCTGCCCAGGATGCAAGAGATCCTGGGAAATGCCGCCGCCCCCTATTTGGTCGAGCTGAAAGGCCGGCTTGGCCCCTGCCAAGATATCGTCTCTCTCCTGGAAAGATCGATCGTGGAAGATCCACCTACTCACCTCCGAGAGGGGGGCGTGATCAAAGACGGCTTTGACGCGGAAATCGATCAGCTCCACTCACTCTTAAGGGATGGCCGGGGCTGGATGGCCCGCCTGGAAGCAACAGAAAGGGAGAAGACAGGCATAAAGTCTCTCAAGATCTCCTACAACAACGTCTTTGGCTATTATCTGGAGGTCTCCCGGGCGAACCTGCATCTCGTGCCCCAGGATTACATCCGCAAGCAGACCCTGGCAAACGCGGAGCGCTACATCACCCCGGAGCTGAAAGAGATGGAATCCAAAGTACTGTCGGCCCAGGAGAGGGCCACCTCTCTCGAGCAGGAGATCTTTGCCGGCCTCTGCGAAAAAGTAGCCGCAGAGGCCCACACCATTCAGGAGAGGGCCACGGCTTTAGCGGAGACGGATGTGCTTGTCGCCCTGGCCAACGTAGCCGCAGAAAGCGGCCTGGTGAGGCCAGATTTCAATGACGAGGGCAAGCTGTTCCTGCGTGCCGGCAGGCACCCCGTGCTGGATAAGGCCATGCGTGGCGGCTATGTGCCAAACGACGTGCTCCTGGATAATGATCATAACCGGCTCATCATTCTCACCGGCCCCAACATGGCAGGAAAATCCACATTCATGCGCCAGATAGCGCTTTGTGCCATCATGGCCCAGGCCGGCTCCTTTGTGCCGGCAGCCTTCGCCTCGCTCTCTCTGGTGGTCCGCATCTTCACCCGCGTGGGAGCTTACGATGATCTATCCGCCGGGCAGAGCACCTTCATGGTGGAGATGACGGAGATCGCCACCATCCTTGGTGCTGCCAGCAAAGACAGCCTGGTGCTGCTGGACGAGGTGGGGCGCGGCACCAGCACCTTCGACGGCCTTTCCCTGGCCTGGGCCATCACGGAGTATCTGCATAGCCACATCAAATGCAAGTGCGTCTTTGCCACCCACTACCACCAGTTAACGCAACTGGAAGGCATCCTGCCGGGAGTAAAAAACTACAGCATCGCCGTAAAAGAGGAGAAGGGAAACATTACCTTCCTGCGCACCGTGGTGCCGGGAGCCACAGACAAAAGCTATGGCGTGCATGTAGCCCGCCTGGCAGGCGTGCCCGATGCCGTGACGAAGCGGGCGGACCAGATCCTGAAGGAGATCGAAAAAGAGGCGGTGGTCGAGCCTTTGGCTGGCTCGAAAAGAGGCAAAAAGTCGTCGAAGTACACCCAGTTGATCTTCTTTGACCAGCCGGGCGGGGAACCGGGTCTTCAGGAAAAAGCAGATACATAGCGATCCAGTTGCGGAGGAGATCCAACGATTGGATCTTGATTCCATGACCCCTCGCGAGGCGCACAACAAGCTGGCGGAGTATCAGAAGAGGCTGATGGAGAGAGAGGACGATGCAAGATTTTAAGTTTCTGTCAATTATGGATGACATTGATGTAGGAGGATTAAAATGAAAGCAACTGAAGCGAATTTGTTTAAATTACTCGACGGTAGAAAACAATTCATAATCCCAATATATCAACGCACTTATAGCTGGACGTTGAAGCAGTGCCAGCAGTTATGGAATGATTTATTGCAGCTGGCATCAGATGATAAAATTCCTGCTCATTTCATTGGATCTATTGTCTATATTGAGCGAGGAATATATCAATCCGTTTCGGTCCCGCAGCTCCTTGTTATTGATGGACAACAGCGTCTTGCAACGATTTCTATTCTATTGTCGGCACTTGGTGAAATTATCGAAGAACAAAATATAAAATCTAATATAAGTAGAGAGAAAATAAAGACTTTCTATTTGCTTAATAGCCTAGACGATGGGGAACTGCGCTATAAGCTTATTCTTACCCAAAGTGACAAAGAGACATATATTTGCTTAATCGAAGATAAGGAACTGCCCAACCCAGTCTCAAAGAGGATAACCGAAAATTACCAGTTTTTCAAGGATTCAATCGTGAAATGTGGAGTAAATCCAGTCAGGCTCTTTGAAGCCGTGAACAAGTTAGTCATCGTTGATGTATCTCTCGACAGGAATTACGATAATCCCCAACTCATCTTCGAGAGCCTTAACTCCACGGGCTTAGATCTCTCACAGGCAGACCTTATCAGGAACTACATCCTTATGGGGTTAGAGCCAAAGAAGCAAGAGGAATTATACAAGGACTATTGGTTCCCCATGGAACAGAGCTTCGGGCACTCCGAACGCTCGCCTCAGTTCGATCGTTTCATCAGGGACTACCTCACAGTCAAGAACTCAGGAAAAATACCGATAATTGGTGAAGTATATGCTGATTTCAAGAGCTATGTCCGAAACTTGAAAGAAGAAGATATCAAAAACATAGTGTCCGATATCTACCTTTATTCAAAGTATTTTGTCAAATTAACTCTTCTAAAAGAGGATGACGAAGAAATAAGAAAGATATTAAGCGGTATTAAAGATCTGAGAGTTGATGTAGCATATCCATTCCTCTTAGAAGTCTATGATGATTATAGACAGCAAAGGATTAACCGAGAGGAGTTCCTGGAGGTGTTGAAGCTCGTAGAGAGCTACGTCTTCAGGAGAGCAATATGCGGTGTACCTCCCGGCTACCTAAACAAGACATTCGCCAATCTGTCCAAATCCGTAGACAAAAATAATTATTTAGAAAGCCTCAAGGCGGCCTTCTTGTTGATGGACTCTTACAGGCGCTTTCCAACAAACGAGGAGTTTAAGCAGGCATTTGTAATCAGAGATATTTACAATCTTAGAATACGCAACTATTTACTGAATAAACTGGAAAATTACGAACAAAAAGAGCTAATAAATATCGATAAATGTACTATCGAACATATTCTTCCCCAAAATAAGGATCTATCTCAAGAATGGCAGCATATGTTAGGCCCAAGATGGATGGAAATCCAGTCCAAGTACCTGCATACTATTGGCAACCTCACTCTCACGGCTTATAACCCTGATTTGGGTGATATGTCCTTCATCGAAAAGAGAGAAGATGAGCACGGATTCGCTAACAGCCCCTTACGTCTCAGCCGAGGCCTTAGAAATCTTGAGAAATGGGATGAGGAAGAGATTAAGAGACGTGCAGACCACCTAGTCGACCAAGCTGTAAAGATATGGTCAATTCCTGAAGTGAAGTCCCTTGAAAGCTATCGCATTCTTAAAGGTAGGAAGGATTCGGGGAATTATACGCTTGATGATTTCGCCGAAAGTCTAAAAGGCGATATGGGAGAGCTCTTCAGGGAGATGAGAATGCGCATAATGAATTTGGATTCCTCTGTCAAGGAGGAGTTCACAAAGCTTTACATAGCTTACAAAGATTCGACTAGCTTTGTTGATGTAATCCCACAGAAAAACCGGCTTAGATTGATCCTCAATATGCCTTTCGATGAGGTGAATGATCCCAAAGGACTGTGCAGGGATATTACGGCAATCGTCCATCATGGAAACGGTGATGTAGAAGCGAGTATTGGTTCCCTAGTTGAGATCGATTATGTCATGTTTTTGATCCGTCAGTCCTTCGAGTGGCAGAGAGAATGAAGAGATCTGATCAGGGTTTCTCCATCAAATCTCGATTATTGATTAAAGGAAATGAGCCATGACGTCTCCCATCATCTGGTCCCCCCGTTTCACCATCACCTCCGCCATCGCCCGCGGCCTGATGCAGATCGATGCAGCCCGCGCTCTGGTAGACCACACGCCACTCTCGCTCGCTGCACAGGCCGAGCTTCGGTCCCGCGCCCGCATGCAAGCTGCCCATTACTCCACCTTCATCGAGGGAAACCGCCTTACTCTGGAGGAGGCTCAGAGGGTTATCGCCGACGAGCGGGCGGAGATATCGGGCCGGGAGAGGGATGTCTCCGAGGTTCGCAATTACTGGAACGCCCTACTGCGGGTGGAGGAATGGGCCAGGAAGGACAAGCCCCTCACAGAGGAGCTGATCAAGAGGCTGCATGCTCTAGTTGAAAGCGGCCCAAGGGCCAAGCCCACGCCTTACCGAGAAGGCCAGAACGCCATCAAAGATTCGGCAACTGGCACCCTGATCTACCTGCCCCCTGAAGCGAAAGACGTACCGGACCTCATGGCTGGACTGGTGCAGTGGGTGGCAGAAGCTGAGAGGTCAGGCTTGCCTATTCCCATTATAGCCGGTCTCGTTCACTACCAGCTCGTGACAATCCATCCATATTACGACGGCAACGGCCGCACGGCGCGACTTCTGGCCACCTTCATCCTCCACAGAGGAGGCTATGGCCTGAGCGGCTTCTTCTCTCTTGAGGAACACTACGCCCGCGACATGCAGGGATACTACAGGGCCTTGATCTCCCATCCGCACCATAACTACTATTTCGGAAGAAGCGAAGCCGACCTCATACCCTGGCTTGAATACTTCATCTCAACTTTAGCAGAGGTCTTCGAAGCCGTCAGGCAGAGGGCCCAGAAGAGTGCAGAGAACGGGACACCCGCAGAGCCTGAGGATTTGCGTTGTCTGGATCATAGAGCAAGGGTTGTCCTGGGCCTCTTTGCCAGGAAGGAGACCATTACCGCCCCAGTGGTGGCAGATGAGCTGGGCCTATCCGAGCGCATGGCCAGAAACCTTCTATTGGATTGGGTGAAAGATGGATGGCTGCAGGTAACAAATCCCTCACGCCGCGCCAGAGCCTACAGTTTATCGGCAAAATATCGGCAGTACATCGGCAGCTTATCGGCAATGCCTCTGGGAGGGGAGAAGAATGAGCAGTGACAATCATCCAAAGTCATGATGATCAAGCATGAGTAAAACGGTATTTAACAAGGTTGATTGCGATCTAGAACCTGTACACACATATACACCTGAGAATAACGACTCGGAAGTGGTTGATATGGAAGAAGTTGAATATAAAATCCTGCAAAAGATATCTGATATTTACGAGGCACAGCAGGTCAAGCATTACGTCGGAGACGATATTATTGCCGAAGCTTTAGAGATGGGCTGTCAGGAAGTGTCAGATTTTTTAGATATGATGAAGGAAGATGGATTTGTGCAACTATCTACAAGTGTCGATGGATGTAGTGCAATGCTTACATCCAAGGGCCGACTTATGCTTAGCCACCCCGATTATATGCAAAAGAAAGGTTATGCCATAGCGTGTCTAAACGTGTTAGAAGAGGCTGTCACCAAAGATACTCACATTCCGGAGGAAAGAAAAATTCCCTCGTTCAAAAGATACGTGCGCTATCCGAGGAGCCCTACATGGTCAGCATAGGATCGGAGCTGATTGTTGAAGAATTGAGGAAAGCATTTGGCCTGTAGCACTTGTTATCAGCAATCTGCCCAATCTATTCAGTGCCTTCACTTGAAATCGAGAGATACCGATGCATAAAATCAAACTCCTGGATGAGGACACCATAAACAAGATCGCCGCCGGAGAGGTCATCGAGCGGCCAGCCTCCGTCGTCAAGGAACTTGTAGAGAACTCCATCGACGCCGGTGCCGGCAAGGTGCTCATTGAGCTTGAGGACGGCGGAAAGAGCTTCATCAGAATAACCGATGACGGCTGCGGCATAGATGCCCAGGATCTGCCACTGGCCTTTCAAAAGCATGCCACCTCCAAGATTCGTGAAGCCAAGGACCTGGAGAATATCGCCACCTTGGGCTTTCGGGGCGAGGCCCTGGCGAGCATCGCCAGCGTCTCGGCAAGCGTCGAGGTAAAAACCAAGACGAAAGGCTCCCTCTCCGGCACCTATCTGCGCATGGAGGGCGGCAAGATGGCAGAAATCAAAGATGTCGGTTCACCAGTGGGCACCACCATAACTGTGT
>JAPKYC010000295.1 GCA_026394505.1 Methanothrix sp. | reverse complement strand
TTTTCGTCGCACATATTGATAGTTGGATGCGATTTCATTATCGTCCTTATCTAACAGATCCAGCAACTGCCGCCGTCTTTCACCATAGAAAGGGATGGCATAAGCATGATCTCCTTGTCCTATCATATCCTTCTTGTTGACCCCGGTCATCTCCTCCATGGCCCTGTTCCAGGCGATTACCTTTCCTTGCAGATCGATGACAAAGGTTGCATCCGGAAGAAACTCAATAATCGCGGCCAGCTTACTCTCCGATTCCTGCGCTGCATCATCCTTTTGCTTTTGCTCGGTGATGTCGGACAAGAGCCCGGTTATTCCCATTAACCGACCCTGTTCGTCGATCTCAAGCCGACTGGAGGTTCTTACATGCCGGTATAGATTGCGACTGTTCCTTATGCGGAATTCGTAAGGCTCAAGCTTGCCTTGTAGCGTTTTGGAGAAACTATCTTTCAGGCCGGGCAGATCCTCGGGATGAATGAATGCCGCAAAGTTTTCTCCAATTACTTCTTCAGGCTTATATCCCAGCAGTTGTTCCACTACAGGACTCACGTAAATGATGAGACCGGCGTTGTCCAGGGTAAAGATAACATCGTTGAGGTTCTCTACAAGGGTTCGATATTTTTCTTCCGACCTTTTCAGTGACTCTTCCACGATTTTGTGTTCTGTGATATCTATCATATCTCGGCCTCGGAGTTCTTCGCGCTGCCCGTTTCTTCCAGGTGGTGATGAAATTCCCCTTGCCGTAAGGGATCGGCCAAAAAATGCCTATCGATGTCCGTGATGGTATTTATCAGATCCTCAGGAGAATTGTACCCTAAGATGTGAGCTAGAGCAGGATTGACCATGGCATAGCGTCCTGCCGCAGATGTCAGATAGATTCCTAATACCGCACTCTCATAGAGGGATCGGGAAATCTCTTTGGCTCGCATCCAATCGTTTTCCATTTAGATCTTCCTACCATTTTCCGATCATATTGGATAACTAATAGATTATGATATACTTTAAGTATCTCATTCGTTATTTCCCAGGACATTTGGCGCAAAACTGAGGCTATTTTCTGAAACGAAGCAAAAAATATTTACCACCATTCCCCCATCTGTCTGGCCATGAGATATCTTATACTTTTGGCGCTGGCCCTGTTGCTCTGCAGCTCAGGAGCGCTCGGCCAGGCAAACAATACCTCTTTCGATGAATTGATGACTTCTGCCCTGCAATCTCTGGTGGTCGATTCCTCTGCATGGCTTGAGTCCTACCGCTTTTCCATGGAGATGGAGCAGAAGGTAGATCTGGTCAACCTCTCCTCGGGCGATGCTCAAAAGCTCTACACTCGCTCACTCGGCTACGGCCAGGCCAATATGACCGATAGCACTCTGAAATTGTCCATGGCCTCCCTCTCCTACGCAAAAGGCAATGAGGACAACACCAGCGCCATCGCGCTGGAGGAGTATCTTATCAACGACACTCTTTACCTCAAAGTGGATGGAAACTGGACGGCCATGAAGATGCCCGGTGTGGCTGATGCCTGGTCCCAGCAGAACACAATGACTCAGCAGCTTGAAATGTTCAATAAGTCTCGTCTCTCTCTGATTGGCTCGGAGATGGTGGAGGGAGTGGACTGCTACAAGGTCCGGGCAGAGGTGGATATGGGCACGATGGCAGATCAGCTCTCTGGAGATGTGACATCCCTTGTGCCTATGCAGAGCATGAACTTCACCGAACTCTTCCGCAATATGGCCCTGGACCTTCACTATTGGATCACGAAAGATACTCACTTGCTCAAGAAGACGGACGTTGTGGAGACGTTCACCGTTACCCCGCAGTCTTTAGGCCTGCCGGCTAACGAATCCGGGGAGCTGGAAATGAGAATAAATTCTGAGGTCTCCATGCTCTTCGAGGGGTTTAATGAAAGCGTAAATATCAAGCTTCCTGTCGAGGCGAAGACGGCCCAGCCCTTCCCCCTGGGTCTAATGGTCTCCACAAAAGCAGTTCCCGTTGTATCGGCCGGCAATGAGACGATGGTGAACGAAACACGGCTGAATGAAACAGTGCCGGAAAATAATACCGCTCAGGCCGCCGTGACGGCCTGAGGGCACATTCGTCATCGAATTCAATGCCCCAGATGGCACCCCGAGCTGCTCTCAATCGGCCCGGCATCCTCGTAGCCCTGCCGCTGGCCCGTGCCGGCCAGGCGGGTGAGCATATCGGGATGGTAGAGCAGACGAACCGCATTCAGTGCATGCTCTTCGGCGCGCCGTTGTGCGAGAAATGCCAGCGTGCGCTCATCAGGGGCCTCGTCCTCGTGCACGAAGACCTCGATGATGTGCCGGTTGGTCATGAGCTGGGCGGCAATCAGGCCGGTGGAGGCCTCGTGGGCGCACATCTTGTCTTTCTCCGCAGGTCCTGGCATGCCCAGGACCATGACGATATCGCATTTCTCCTCTTCCAGGAGCTTTTTAGCGGCCACGGGCAGGTCCTTGATGCCGGGAACGGTATAGCGGATGATCTCCGCTGAGACCTCTTTCTTGATGACGCTGATGGCCGCGCGGGCCATATCCACGCGGGCAAAAGTGGTGTCGGCGATGCCGATGCGTTTCATACTCTTACCTCAAATTATCTTTTTGCTGTATTTGGATGCTTAATAACGAACTTAGCAGATCCCGGAAGAGTTGATACTCCTCATTATTCGGATCTTGGATATGGTCAATATTAAAAAAACGGGTAGTTGTTGGGGATTCTCGTTTTGCATGCGCATAATGATAAAAAGCGATTTGCAGGTCCGGTTTGAGTACGGGTAATGGGGATTGTTTCATATATCAATTGCCTTCTACGATTCGTTTGCGTGCTATTTCAACATATTCCGGTTTTAATTCAATGCCAACAAATCTTCGATTTAGCTCAAGACATACAACTCCAACCGTACCT
>JAPKYC010000174.1 GCA_026394505.1 Methanothrix sp. | reverse complement strand
CGGAAAATCAGGTGCTTTGGCGGAGGAGCTGAAGGCTCTCACCGGCATGAAGAGGACCTACTTCTGCAACTCCGGGGCAGAGAGCGTTGAAGCGGCCCTGAAGCTCACCCGGCGGGCTACGGGCAAATCGAAGATCGTGGCTGCGGAGCGCGCCTTTCATGGCCGCACCCTGGGAGCTTTGGGCACCACCTACAAATTAGTCTACCGCGAGCCTTTCCGGCCTTTGGAAGAGGCGACGTTCGTTCCCTTTAACGATGTGGAAGCCCTCAAAGCCGCTGTGACCCACGAGACGGGTGCCGTCATCCTGGAGCCGGTGCAGGGAGAAGCCGGAGTTTATGTGGCCGACGCCGAGTATCTTCGCGCCGCACGCCAGATCTGCGATGATGCGGGTGCCCTGCTCATCTTCGACGAGGTGCAGACCGGCTTTGGGCGTACGGGAAAGTGGTTTGGCAAAGATCACTTCGCCGTTATGCCGGACATCATCACCCTGGCCAAAGCCATGGCCGGCGGCCTGCCCATTGGTGCCATGCTGGCCGCGGGCCCGGCCGCAGAGGCCTTCCAGAAGGGCGACCACGGCTCCACCTTCGCCGGAGGCCCCCTCATCTGCGCCGCCGCGCTGGCCACCATCCAGGTCATAAAAGATGAGAAGCTGGTGCAAAGGTCGGAGGAGATGGGCGCATACCTCAAGAGTCAACTGAAAAAGCTCGCCCCCAGGGATATGCGCGGCCTGGGATTGATGATCGGCCTTGACCTGGACGCCGACTGCAAGTTGCTGGTGGAAAAGGCTCTGCAAAAGGGAGTTCTGATCAACAGCACGGGCGAGCACACCCTCCGCTTCATACCGCCCCTGGTAGTCGGAAAAGCTGAGATCGATAAAGTGGTGAGCGTAATTGGAGAGTCACTCTGATTCCTGGCGGAGGTCGAGGCTGCGCCCTGCTTTAGCTCGGCTTATGCCCTACGTGGCCGGCAAGGGCTTCGGGGAGATCTCCCGCAAATACGGCATCGCGCCGGAAGCGATCGTGAAGCTGGGCAGCAACGAGAATCCCTACGGCCCCAGCCCCGGCGTAGCCCAAGCTCTGGCCTCCATCTCTCCGGAGAGATACCCTGAGCCCGAGGAGCTGCTTGCCAGCCTGGCCGCATATACCGGCTTTCCCGAAGAGATGATAATAATCGGAGCGGGCATGGATGGTGTTATGGACACCCTGACAAGGCTCTTTTTGGAAAAGGGCGATCGGACTTTCATTCCCACTCCTACCTTCAGCTACTATGAGATACTGACCATTACGGCCGGGGCCACGCCCTTCTTATCGCCTCGCGGGCCGCAGTTCGAGATAATAAGCGAGGTGCCGCAGGACACAAAGATGGCCTTTCTCTGCTCACCCAACAATCCCACTGGCAATGTGATCGGCGAGCAGGAGGTTCGCGCCATTCTGGAGAGCACGGACGGCATTGTGTTCCTGGACGAGGCTTATGTGGAATTTGCAGACAAAAGCCTTGTCAGGCTGGTGGAGCGGTATGACAACCTGATTGTGGGCCGCACTTTGTCCAAAGCCTTCGGCCTCGCTGGCATGCGCCTGGGCTACGGCGTGGCCCCTCAGTGGATCGCCGATCAATATAGAAGAGCTGCCCCCCCCTTCTATGGCATCAGTTGTGCAACGGTTGCGGCGGGCGCTGCAGCTTTAGCTGATCTGCCCTTCATGCGACTGTCTGTGGAAAAGATAATCTCAGAGCGGCGGCGGCTGCAAAAGGAGATAAAGGCGCACCCCTCTCAGGCCAACTTCCTTTACCTGGAGACGGAGCCTACCTCCTCCGAATTTGTGGAGAAATTTCTGGCCAGAGGCATCATCATTCGCGATTGCCGCTCCTTTGGGGGGGCAGGCGAGCATCATGCCCGGGTGACCGTGGGAACGCCGTCAGAGAACGACCGCTTCCTTTCCGCTTTCCGGAAAATATGCAAATAGCGCTGACCGGTACACCCGGCACGGGAAAGACCACCGTTGCCGGGCTTCTGCCTTATCAGGTCATCGATATAAATGCTCTTGTAAAGGCGGGCATGAATTTCGGCAAAGATCCGGAGAGGGGCTGCCTGGAGGCGGACATGGGTGCCTTGGCCGAGCATCTGGCCAAGCTGGACTGCGATGACACAATCATCCTGGAAGGCCATTTCTCCCATCACTTCGCAGACTGGTCCATAGTTTTGCGGCTGGCTCCCTTCGTACTCAAGTCGCGGCTGGAGGCGCGAGGCTACTCTGCCCAAAAAATAAGGGAAAACCTGGAGGCAGAAGCACTGGATGTTATATTAGTCGAGGCGGTAGAGCTTTGTGCCCAGGTTGATGAGATAAACACAACCGGAAAGAGATCCCAAGAGGTGGCAGAACAGGTGGCGAGAATAATCCAGGGAAAGCTGCGGCTTTCGCCAGGCCAGGTGGACTGGATGAACGATTTTTTTGGCTGAGAATAGTTCGGCAGCGTGTGTATCGCAGCCTGATCTGAGATCTTAGCCCGGAGCGGAACTGGTTTTGATCTGGGCCAGCAGCTCCTTCGAAGGAAGCACCATTTTATTGGGGCCGCACACATTGAGGAGATGGCCGATGCGTCCGGCTGCCTTTTCCAGAAAGTTGAGGCCATTTGTGCCATTTTCATCAGCACAGGCCACGACCACCGCTCCCTTTGCCTCGCCTGCACAGATTATGGGTGCCGACATCCAGTTTCGCGGTGAACCCGCCTCGCATCTATGGACACGAGGCTGGCCCAGAAGAAGGAAGGATTCCATTCCCTTGATAAACTCGATTAGCTCCTCCACCGATCCGTGCAGCGCCCGCAGCACCAGGCCGCTCTCTTCCCGGAGAAATACTCCGCCAACCTGTGCACCACCCATGCCCGCTATGAGATGGGGCAGGGCATCGGCTAGCCTCTTATCCATATCCTCCGACGAGGGCAAACTGGTCTGCATTATGCCGTCGAGGGCGGCAAGCTCCCGGTTTGCTTGCATTATCTCGTTCTCCA
>JAPKYC010000033.1 GCA_026394505.1 Methanothrix sp. | reverse complement strand
AGCTATGATGCGCCCCAGGTAAAAAGTGCCCTCGCCCTGAAAAAGCGTGGCGAGCAGCCGGGCTTTCGCGGCGCGGGCGCTTATGAGCAGTCCATGTACCACGACATCCGGGGAAGAATGGCCAAGATCCGGGCCGAGCTGACGGATGTGGAGAGCCAAGGCGAAGACAGACGGCAGAGGCGCAGAGAGCAGGGCTTTGATCTGGTGGCCCTGGCCGGTTACACCAACGCAGGCAAATCCTCCCTGCTTAATGCCCTCACCGGTTCCGTCGTAGAGGCCAAGGATCAGCCGTTTACCACTCTTTCGCCCACTACCCGGGCGCTGGAGGTTTTAGGCAGAAAGGTCCTTCTCACAGACACGGTGGGCTTCATAGACGATCTGCCCCACTTTCTCATCAAGGCCTTCCGTTCCACCCTTTCCGAGATCGTCGAGGCCGATCTAGTGCTCCTCGTGGCGGACATGAGCGATCCGCCTGAGCTATTGAGGCGCAAATTGGCGGCCTCTCACAAGGCACTTTGGGACTGCGAGGTCTCTGCGCCCATCGTGACCGTCCTGAACAAGGCGGATCGGCTGGAAGAAGGCAAGGCTGAAGAGTTGGTGGAGCAAATCATTGATCTGGCCCCCAATCCCGTTTTGGCCTCGGCTCTTACCGGCCAGGGCCTGGGAGTGCTGGAAGAGTGCATCTCTCAGCGTTTGCAGCCTTTGCAGGAGTATCAGCTCAGTCTGCCTTACACGGCACAGGGTCTCTCCGAGCTTTCCCGGCTCTACGAGACGACCGAGCTGTTGGCTGTAAGCTATGGGGAGGAGCTGATTGTCCGGCTGCGTGGCCGGGAGGAGACGGTAGCCAGAGCTGAGCTGTCAGGAGCACGCCGACTGTGAACTCTCATGCCTGAAATTTTGCGAGAGCATTTCCAGCTCAAAGAGACTATTGTCACCATTTTTGCCCGGGAGGGCAGGCATATAGATGCGGCCCGAGAATCCATAAGAGTGCAGCGCGCCTATCTGGAGAATTTTATAAGAATAGATCCCTTTTTTCAGATAACCTTAGAGCCTTACGATCTTGGGGAGGACGACGCCCCGCGAATCGTCAAGCAGATGATAGAGAAGAGCGCCGTCTTTGGCATCGGCCCCATGGCGGCAGTAGCCGGTGCCATTGCCGGATTTGCCGTGCAGGCCATGATGGATGAAGGAGCAACTTACGCCGTGGTGGATAACGGCGGGGATATCTGCATCCTAAATGATCAGCCCATCGTAGTAGGAATATATGCAGGCAGCTCGCCTATCCGGGACCTGGCCTTCCAACTGGCCGCGCGGGACAAGCCTTTGGGCATCTGCACCAGCTCGGGCACTGTGGGGCCATCGATCTCCTTTGGCTGTGCTGATGCGGCGGCGGTGATAGCGCAGGATGTGGCGCTGGCAGACGCGGCGGCCACGGCTTTGGGAAATGCCGTGACGGCAGAGGGGCCGCTGCAAGAGTGCTTCCCGGCGATTGATCAACCGGGGATCGATGGCGCCCTGGTGATACGGGGCGAAAGAATGGCGCTGTGGAAGGAGCTGCCCCCCCTGCGGCGCGCCCGGGTGGGAGCGGAGAGGATCACCAAAGGATAGTATAAGATAAATCGATTTCCTTCATCTCTTCCCCGCAAACCAGATCCTCTGCAGCGCCGTGGCATTGGCCAGCACCACGGTTATTACTATTACTACGATCAGCCACTCTGTATTGAATAGCCCCAGGAACATTCCCGCATAAAGCAGCATGAGCCTCTCAAATCGTTCCAGGAGCCCGCCCATCTTCTTCAGCTCCACTTCGCCCTTTACCACGCCCCGGTGATCAGCATAGGCCCGCACGAAGCTGGTCATGAGCGATCCAAATAAGAGCAGCATAAACCAGGCCTCATAAGACAGGCCGAGAAACTCGCCCCTTCCCAGGTAGAAGAGCAGCCCCAGATAGAGCATCAGCTCCACATACCTGTCCACCACCCCGTCGAGGAAGGCCCCCCTGGCCGTGGCCTGATTTGTCACGCGGGCCACCGTCCCGTCCACGATGTCGAGAAATGCGGACAGGGAGAAGAGCACCAGGCCCCAGGCCAGCCGACCGTCCATCAGGGCCGCCATTCCCCCCAAAGCCGGCACCAGGGAGAGCAGCGTCCAGGCATTGGGGGAGAGGCCCAGAGCGACCAGCCCACCCGCCAGCCTGTCCGTCTGCTCCGAGTTGAATTTGGCTTTAAGCATATTTCATCGTCTCTATTCGATCAAAGGCTGGTAAGGAAGGTCTCTATCCTGTCCAGCGCCTCAATCAACTCCCCGCGGGATGTGGCATAGCTGCAGCGCAGGAATCCTTCTCCGCTCGGCCCAAAGACGCTGCCCGGCACCACCGCCACCTTCTGCTCTTTGAGGAGCCGCTGTGCGAACTCCTCTGAGGAGAGGCCCCAGGTTTTCACGGAGGGGAAGGCGTAAAAGGCTCCCCTGGGCTCGAAGCAGTCCAGACCGATGCGGTTTAAGCCGGAGACGAACATGCGCCGGCGCAGGTCATACTCGTGCTTCATGTGCAGCATCTCCTCCTCGCCCCTCTGCATGGCTTCTATTGCCGCCACCTGGGCCATGGTAGGCGCACTGAGCATGGTATACTGATGCACCTTGGTCATGGCCCCCACCAGGGCCGGGTCGCCCAGCGCGTAGCCTACCCGCCAGCCGGTCATGGCATGCGACTTGGATAGGCCATTCAGGATGACTGTCCTCTCCTGCATGCCCTCCAGCTGGGCGAAGCTGACGTGGCTGCCCGAATAGGTGAGCTTGGCATAAACCTCATCCGATATAACGAGAAGATCGTTCTCGACAACAACGTTTGCCAGATCCTCCAGGTCGGAGCGGGTCATAATCGCTCCCGTGGGATTGTTGGGGTAGCTGAGCAGCAGGACGCGGGTCCTGTCCGTAACTGCCGCGGCAACGTCCTCCGATTGCAGCCGGAACTCATCCTCCAGGCGGGTGGGAACGGTCTTGGCCACTCCTCCCGTCAGAAGGATGTCCGGGGTGTAGGCCACATAGCAGGGCTCGGGCACAATGGCCTCGTCACCGGGGTTTAGCGTGGCGCGAAAGGCCAGATCAACCGCCTCGCTGACACCAGTGGTGATCAGTATCTCCTCGGCAGGATCGTAATCAAGGCCATGGTCAGAGCGCACTGACTCGCAGATGACCTCTCTAAGCTCCGGCATGCCTTTGTTGGAGGTGTAGTGAGTGTTTCCCGACTCGAGTGAATAGATGCAGGCCTCGCGCACATGCCAGGGCGTGACAAAGTCCGGCTCACCCACACCTAGAGAGATCGCCCCCTTCATCTCGTTCACCAGATCGAAGAACTTTCTGATGCCTGACGGAGGCATGGCTTTGACAACCTGATTTAAATGCCGCTCAGCATTCCAGGCGGGTATGTTTTTCAGGCTCTGTTTCATGGAGTAATCACCAATCTCTGGGGCCTCTGCTTTTCGGTGAGAATGACGCCGTGCTCTTTGTAGCTCTTGAGGATGAAGTGAGTGCAAGTCGATTGAACGCCTTCCAGGGTGGCGATCCTCTCCGCCACGAAGTAGGCGATGTCCTTCATGGACTTGCCTCGCACGGTGACGGACAGGTCGTGATCTCCCGAGATGAGGCGCACCGACTCTACCTCCGAGAAGTTGGCGATCCTCTCCGCCACGGCATCGTAGCCCGTCTTTCGCTGCAGCGCTACCTTCAGCTCCAAAACGGCGAAGACGTAGCTCATGTCGAGCTTCTCCCAGTTGACCAACGTGATGTACTTTCTTATGACGCCGGATTCTTCCAGCTCCCGGATCTCTCTGGCTACATCCGCCTCGGGTCTGCCCAGCAGCGCCGCGATCTCGGAAGAGGTTGCCTTGGCGTTTTCAGAAAGGATCTCCAAAATCTCGTTCATGAAATTTGTATTTACCACGTCCATTCAATTATAGGCTTTGCGCTTGCCAGAGTAGTAGGGATAATCATATACAATCGAAAGTTATTAATACTCTTATTACAACTGTATTAATATGAAACAGATGAGATGTCCAAAATGCCATTACGGTTGGGAGACGAGGGTGAATAAACCTAAGGCCTGCCCCAGGTGCAAAACCAGGCTGGATATGAAGAAGACGAAAAAGGCCTGAACGAAAAATTCAGGCCAAAAATTTGCGGATCTGGCGTTTTGCCGGGGCGAACCATTCCGCATAACTCTGTAATAAAACGACTAAAGAATGGTAAGAATAGAGCCCCGAGCGTGATTCGAACACGCGACCTATTGATTACAAGTCAATCGCTCTGGACCAGCTGAGCTACCGAGGCGCTAGGCTCGACATATTTCCCATCTTTACTTAAAGGCTTTGCCCTTGCCGGCCCCTTCTTGCGCCGGACCTTTTTTCCAGGCCGCGAAGCAAGGAATAATTGGTGCCAGGATGCCGGCAGTCAAAGCCGCAAAGCAGCCTCTTTGCTTCCGGGCGCAAGGCATCGGTATTTGGCTTCTCACCGGCATCATCAAACCCTAGATCTTGTCCGATGGCATAAAGCCGCACCTCTTTTTCGGGAATACGCCGCAGTGGCTTTATCCAGGCGATCTTGTGCTCAGATACGACTGCATCTACATCGCCCCGCAGATAGCCTATGAAGATCTCCAGGGCCTCATCATCCAGGGTCTCGCCGGTGGCCAGAATGCCGGCACCATTCTCCACTGCCGTGCAAAAAAGCAGCTCCCTCTTCCGGGTGGAATGGATTACGTGGGGCGGTTCATGATCCGGCAGAAGCGGCAGGCTCATTACAATATAGGAGAGACTTAATTGCTCCGCCACACGGCGGGCCTGGTCTGCGGTGGGGCTTGTTTTTTTTTCCTCATCGATGATTACGGCCAATAGGTCGATGTCCTTTCGGCGAATAAAGAGATTCTTGAGGACAAATGCCGTTGTGGCGCTCTTTCTACTCCCATCCAGGCCCACGGCTATGCGCGCGTCGCGGCCAAAGAGACCGGTTTTTCGCAGCGCCTCCCTGATCTTGCGGTGCACGTCCTCTTCAAAATGCTCCCGGCATAGATGCATGCCCGAGTACTTCTGATAGATAATGGCTAAGTTGTGGCATTTGTCGCACTTGGTCATTTCAGTTCTTTCCTGGCCTCGCCTCATGGCTCGCGAACTTTCAGGCGATTTTGAAGCGAAGCAGTGCCGCCACGCCGCCCAAAGAGCGCAGCCGATCTCCCGGCTCAAACTCCGAGCTGAAGATCACCACCTTTCCCCGCGCATTGGCCACTATGCGCATAATCTCATCCACCTTTCCCCGACGGGCCAGCTCATCCAGGACCAGCAGTTGTTCAATAGCGCCGTAGTTCTGGGCGGTTTCCACCTCTTTTATGCCGTAGGCGGCTTTGCCGTTTGTAGCGATCTCCCGGAAGAGATCTTCAATGAGCTTTGCTTCCCTGGCTATGCGGCTGGATTCAAGAACGCTCTTTACCGCCCCGCGACGCAAGACCTCCTGAAATCCGGATCTTCCGATGGATGAGGTATCATCCATGGCAATCCTTTTGGCCAAATCGGGAAGGCTGGAGTCGATCACCTTCTTTAAATCCTCTTTGGTGAAGCCGGGTACGGCCAGGATCACCTCTGCGCTCTCCGTGGCTGTCTCATCAATCGCCTCCGCCACATCCCGCAAAAAGCCGGAGCGCGTGTCTTCGCCGCTGCCTTTACCGCTGCCCTGGCGTATCTCCGCCGCCATCTGCACCCCGAACTGGCGCAGCACTCCGATGGTGGCCTCGCCCTCCTCCACCAGGGCGATGATCACGCGCGGTCTCTGTGACTCGGCCACCGCCTCATCTATGCGCGCCAATAGATCAGGACGCCAGTGGTACTTGAGGATAGACAGATCCGTCCCCACCTCGATATTCAGAGTATGATACGCCCCCACATCCATGCCTGACTTGATAATGCCGTGCAGGCGCAACCAGTTGGAATACATATGAAACTCGATATCTTCGACTTTCACGCCCAGGCGCACCGTCTTTCTCTCCATCTTCTCCGGACGCGCCTTGTCGGCAATGGCTGGAACCTTCCGGTGCGTGAGAGCAAAGACGAGATCGCCCCGCGAAATCAAGTGCTGTAGATGCCACAGATCATCCAGTGACTCGGGCAGCAACGCTATCTCCCCTTCATCGCCTCGCAGATTCTTCTTCAGGACGCGCATGAAGGCTATGTTCTAATCAAAAGGCTTAAATCATTGTGCATCTAGGGAGGGTGTCGAGCCGCCATAACTCAGTTGGTAGAGTGTCTGGCTGTTAATTGCTTAGAGAGCAGTAACCAGAATGTCACAGGTTCGAGCCCTGTTGGCGGCGCATTTCTTTTGGGCCTGTAGCTCAGTCCGGTTAGAGCGCTCGGCTCATAACCGAGTGGTCGCCGGTTCAAATCCGGCCAGGCCCATGCCTGCATAAT
>JAPKYC010000119.1 GCA_026394505.1 Methanothrix sp. | reverse complement strand
AATTGTGCTTCTTGTAGCTTGTTTGGGTATAGCCGAAACTTGTAGGCCGTTTTCATGTTAACTTAATATGGCAGATCCATGCTATATTAAGTCAATTAGTGCGCAGCGAAAGTAATCATGACAGGGGTACGATTCATCCCCAGCCTGAAGTCTGGGGTCTTCTCTACTCCTGTACCCCGACGAGATAAAAGCTCCACGAACTCTTCGGCGGCCAATCCGGCCAGCCCGATTAGTCCTCTCAGTGTTCCTCTATCCAGATCATCATGAAGCGGGACGGAAAGAATAACAATCGAGTCCGATTTGGTCATAATCATATGGCTGCTTTTTTGCAAATTATCCACCCAGCTTTGCTGAAGGCCTTGACTGCTTTCTTCCCGGATATTTTCGGCAGTCTGGACATCAGACGACGACTTCCATCATTTGCTTGCCACTAATTGTCTTGACCCTTTCCTCCATCACTTCCAGACAGCCTTCTATGGCCTCTTTAATATTGTCAAGGGCTTCTTCCAGGGTCTTTCCCTGGGAGATGCAGCCGGGAATAGACGGACATTCCACGACAAGCCATCCATCTTCTCCTTCACTGATCAGAACCTTTAGCCTCATATGAATCCTCAATTAACAGATGATTTTTTAGATAATAAGCCTTCTGCAATTATGCGAAGCATGAGATCGACGTCAACCGGTCAGCTTTTCCAGATCTCCACCAGGATACTATCATCTCCTGGGAGGGACACGATGAGGCAACTCACTAATTGCAGTTCCTGCAGCCGGGATTAGCGAAGACGCAGCAGGCGACATAATTAATCAAACCCTAGTACAGTCTTTCTTTGCAGCGTAGGCAGACCTCAGCACAGAATCTTCAGATCATCGGCTCAAACGTCCTCGCATCCAGCCGAATCCTGTTCTGGCAATAGCTACAGACCGTCTCCAGCCACCCGGCTCCGGCCAGCGCCTCCTCCACCTCTTCCTGGGGCGTGAGATACTGGGTCATCTCCTCTCCGCATTTGGGACAGGCCACCTTCAGCCACTCCAGCCGGGACAACTCCCGCAGGGTTTTAATCAGCAGGCAGACGGCATCGGCATATCTCTCCTCCCGAAAAAGCAGTGGCCGCAGGTGCTCGATGAGGAAGGGCAGCTTTGCGCCCTCCTCTTGCAGGGGGATGATGAGCAGGTCTAGGCCCCGGGCCAGGCCGATCTCCTGGCAGACTTGCGGGGATTGCGAGCCTTTTTCGGTCAGCAGGGCCACCAGGCACTCAGAATTACGCAAGCCAAAAGAAGCACGCTCAGCCAGAGAGATGGCCGGTGACTGATTATAGAGAGCGACGTAGCTTTCCAGGCCCACCCGCCAGAGGGCGCGAGCGAGCTGCAGGGCCATCTCCTCATCAGCGGGGCTGTGGGAGATGTAGACTTTGGAGATCATCTCGTAATTATTAGTGTGCTTTCTTCAAAAGGCTGACTATTGTAGAGCAAATGAAGCAGGTTCATTTTGATAACTCAAATAATAATTAAAATTAGTAAGATATAAACTTATGGGACAGATCGGGGAAAATCGATGCAAGAAAGACCTATTTATTGGCCAGAAGTCCGTGAGATTTAAGCAAATTTGTCACCTCAGATCGCTCAAGGTCATACCAATTCCTGTATGCATCTGCCACGGCAAAGCTGTATCCGCTCCGGATATTGGGGCAGACGATAGTGTCCACCTGGCTGGCAAGGAGCTTGATGGTGCTTGCCGAGGCGGTAGGAACGGCCACTACTATCTGGGAGGGCTTACGCCTGCGCACGGTGCGAACCGCAGTCATCATGGTATAGCCCGAGGCCAGCCCATCGTCCACTAATATTACTGTCTTGCCTGCCAACTCAAGCCGGGGGCGATCCTCTCGGAAGATGCGGTTTCTAGCCAAGAGCTCTTCCTGCACCGACTCTGCCAGCACCTCAATCTCCTCTGGGGTGAGGCCCAGCTCTCTGACTAAAGGTTCGTTTAGCACCAGATCACCCTCCAGGCTGACCGCACCAAAGCCGGACTCCGTGTAGCCGGGAATGGGAATCTTCCTTATTATCAGGAGATCAAACGGCAGCTCCAGGCGAGAGGAGACGACCAGGCCTACCGGCACTCCACCCGAGGGTATGGCCAGGACAACGGCATCCGCGGTCCGAAACGGTTCCAGGGCAAGAGCCAGGTGCTCTCCGGCATCGTCTCGATCCCGGTAAACTCCGGATCTGTTGCGCAGTCTGCTATCCTCAATTGCAGTTGCTGTCACGAAAACCACCCGATATTCCATAATCTGCGGAAGATTATTTATATTAATTAGATCAATATTATTATAAATAGTTTGCGAAGCAATAATAACAATCTCAATGGCATAACTTTAAGTGACTTAAGACGATCATATCTCTGAAGTCTCATGCCCATTGGTGTTTATGTCTGTCACTGCGGCCTGAATATCGCCGGCGTCTTGAACATGGAAAAGCTGAAGAGCTTTGCCGAAAAGCTTCCCGACGTGGCCGTAGCCCGCGATCTGCAGTTCTCCTGCTCCGACATCGGCCAGGAGCAGATCCAGAAGGATATTGCCGAGCTTAAGCTTGATCGCGTGGTAGTGGCTGCCTGCTCTCCCCGCCTGCACGAGCCAACCTTTCGCCGGGCGATTGCCAAAGCGGGCCTGAACCCTTACATGCTGGAGATGGCCAACATCCGGGAGCAGTGCTCCTGGGTGCACATGGAGCAGCCGGCCATGGCCACAGAGAAGGCCAAGGATCTCATAGCAATGGCCGTGGCCAAAGCCGCGCTCCTCCAACCGCTGGAGCCGGAGAGCATACCTGTCAGCAAAAACGTGCTGGTCGTGGGTGGGGGAGTGGCCGGCATCGCAGCAGCGCTGGACCTGGGCGACTGCGGCCTGCATGTTTTCTTAGTGGAGCGGCGACCTACCATCGGCGGCTACATGGCTCTGCTCACCGATGTCTTTCCTACCAACGACTGCTCCATCTGCGTCTTGGGGCCCAAGATGTCCGATGTCTACAACCATTCCAATATTACTCTCATCACCTACGCCGAGGTCCTGGGCGTGGAGGGCAGCGTGGGCAACTTCACCGTATCCGGCGTTCGCAAAGCACGCTACGTGGATGAGAAGCTGTGCAAGGGCTGCATCAGCGAGTGCGCCGGCGTCTGCCCGGTGGAGGTGCCCAGCGAGTACGACTTTGGCATCGGCAAGAGAAAGGCCATTTACGTTCCCTATCCCCAGGCCGTGCCCCTGGTGGCCTGCGTCGATCCCAAAGCCTGCATCGGCTGCGCCCGCTGCGTGGAGGCCTGTCCTGCCCAGGCAGTCAAGCTGGACCAGGAGCCCCAGGATTTCGAGCTGAATGTGGGCGCCATTATCGTGGCTACCGGCTGGCAGCCCTTCGATGCCACCCGAAAGGAGGAGTACGGCTTTGGCAGGTACAGAGATGTGATCACCACTCTGCAGATGGAGAGGATGCTCAACGCCTCCGGGCCGACCAAGGGCGAGGTGGTGCGCCCCAGCACCTGCAAGATTGCCGAGTCGATAGCTTTCTTGCAGTGCGTCGGCTCGCGCGATTCAACGGTCGGAAACCTCTACTGCTCTCGTGTCTGCTGCATGGCCTCGCTCAAAAACGCGCAACTGGTCAAGGAGAAGTATCCGCATAATGATATCACCATCTACTATATCGACATCAGGGCCGGCGGAGAAGGATACGAAGAATTCTATGTGCGGGCCCAGAAGCTGGGCATCAACTTTGTGCGCTCCCGCGTTTCTCGCATCGAAGAGGTGGAGGGCGAGATATCTCTGATCTTTGAGGACACCCAGACCGGCGAGATGAAGAGGGTGAGGCATGATCTGGCCGTCCTCTCCGTGGGCCTGGAGCCCGATGAGAAAGCGGACGTTTTGGGCAATCTACTCGGCCTCTCCCGAAGACCGGACGGGTTCTTCGAGATCGCCCATCCCAAGATGAGGCCCGTGGAGGCGCACATCGACGGTGTCTTCATCGCCGGCTGCGCCTCCGGTCCCAAGGAGATTCCCATCTCCATCGCTCAGGGCAGCGCCGCGGCGGCAAAGGCGGTCAAGCTGCTGCATAAAGGCGTGCTGGAGCTGGAGCCCACCTCGGCTTATGTGGATCCGGAAAAATGCATCAAGTGCAAGCTGTGCGTCGATCTCTGTCCCAAGAAGGCCATAGCCGTGAAAAGCCCGGCCTACGTGGATGAGGCCGCCTGCAAAGGTTGCGGCTCCTGTGCCGCCGCCTGTCCAGTTGACGCCATTAACATGCGCTTCTTCTCCGACGAGCAGATCATGGCTCAGGTGCAGGCCGCCACTGAGGAGAAGAGAGAGTTTCCTTCAATTGTGGCCTTCCTTTGCAACTGGTGCAGCTACGGAGCGGCAGATCTGGCCGGAACCTCGCGTATCCAGTACCCGACCAACGCTCGCAACATCCGGGTGATGTGCTCGGCGCGCGTGGACCCAAGTTTCGTCCTGGAAGCCTTGCGGCGGGGTGCGGACGGTGTGCTCATCGCCGGCTGTCGCATAGGCGAATGCCACTACCGGGATGGCAACTATCAGGCCCTGCAAAGGGTGAATGTGCTCAAAGGCGTCCTGGAGAAGATAGGCCTTGATCCGGGAAGAGTCAAGATCGTCTGGTGTGCCGCCAGCGAGGGAGAGATTTATGCCCGTGATCTCAAAGATTTCATAGGCGAGCTGAAGGCCATGGGCCCCATCGGAACGGAGCTGAAAAAGTGACGGGCGGGGGAGAAGGATGAGGAGACTGCGCTTCCATGATGGAAATTGAGAAAGATATGGATGCAGAAGGCACTCACATTCTGGCCAAACAGAAGACCAAAGAGAGAGAGATAGTCCTCGATTACGATTACAAGAAGTGCGCCGGCTGCTCCATCTGTGTGGCTCTCTGTCCGAAAAAAGCCCTGCAGGAAGGGCCCTTACAGGAGATCGCCAAGGGCCTGGACGCGCCGCCCGTGCTCATCGATCTGGATGCCTGCGCCTTTTGCGGCATGTGCGTTAATTTCTGTCCCATGAAGGCCTTTAGGATGACTGTGCGAAAAAAGATACCCCCCCAAGAAGCGGCAGAAGCGGCCGAGGCTCAGACATGATTGATTTCATCACGCAGGAGCAGTATCCCCGGCTCCTGGCAGAGGCCCTGCCTAACGTTAAGTGCCTGCCCTGCCTGCTCTGCGAGCCTGTCTGCCCTACAAAGGCGATAAAAGTCACCTTCAATAAAACTCGGGAAGACTTTGGCCCGCTGCGCTCCGGAATAAAAGGAAAGATCGTCGTCGATGCCGAGAAGTGCAACCTCTGCGGCCGGTGCGCAAAATTTTGCAAGGCTTTTCTGCTGCTGGACAAGGGCGAAAAAGAGAAAGACCCCCGCAATCTGGTGCCCTATGAGCAACTACTGGTAGACGAGGAGCTTTGCGACTACTGCGGCCTATGCGTCTCCCTTTGTCCCGAGGAAGCGATAAAAGTAGAAGGCGAGCCCTTAGAAGTGCTGCAAGGCGAAAAGGAGTTCAAGGGAAAGATCGAAATCGACCAGGACCTGTGCATTGGATGCGGCCGGTGTGCCCTGGTCTGTCCCTATGAGGCCATGGAGATAAAGAAACCCTTCCAGGGCGAGATATTGCTGGTCGAGAAGAACCTGGCTCGCTGCGATCCCCTGGGCTGCCAGGCCTGCTTCAATGTCTGCCCGGCCAAGTGCTGGTATGTGGACGAGCGGGGAAAGGCAGCGCCGGTCAAGGAGCAGTGCATCTTTTGCGGGGCATGCGAGAAAGCCTGCCCCGTCTCGGCCATAAAGGTCGAGCGTTCCGATGTCAGGCACACGGAGATAAAGGAGACTGCATGGGCAGAGGAGTGGAAACAGGCCATCTCCGCCATAAAAACCGGGGAGCGACTGCGCCCGGATGTGAGCGGTGCCGTCTCTCCGCCGGAGATAGAACGTTCGCCCCTGCCTGCACCAGAGAAGCCGAAGATAGATCCCGAGCTGCTCCGGCTGGTTAATGAGGCCCTATCGCCACTGGAGGCCCTGCTGAGAAAGCCAAAGGTTCGGCAAATTTTCGAGAGGGAGCCTGCCGAAGAGGCCAGCCGGAAGATTGTAGAGCGGCTGCATAAGGATGAGGCAAAGAGGGCCGCGGCAGATGATACCATCGGTAGCAGCGAGGGGGCGGCGTAAAAATGGCCAGAGATGAAACGTTCAAGCACGAGGTGCTGCGCCTGGCTGGGGCGGAGGTATTGACCTGCATCCAGTGCGGCACCTGCTCTGCCAGTTGCCCTACGGCACATCTCATGAACCCCAGCATCCGAAGGTTAATCAAACTCTGCCTGGAGGGCAAAAAGAAGGAGGCTTTGCACAATGAGACTCTATGGCTGTGCACCTCCTGCCTTCTTTGCACTGTGCGCTGCCCGCGGGGCATCCGGCCTAAAGCAGTGGTATCGGCTCTAAAAGACATAGCTGAGCGGGCGGGCTTGCGGAGCAAGGACGCCGCATATGAGCAGTTCTTCCTAAAGCAGATCAAAGACTACGGCCGGATAGCTGAGCTGGCTCTCACCGGCGAGTTCTTGCTCGTCTTTCCCCAGGGAGCGGTGCAGTCCATGCAGATGGGCCTGGAGCTATTGCCCAGGGGCAAGATCGACCTTAAGATTGAGAAAATCAAGGGCCGGGATGAGGTCAAAAGAATCGTAGAGGAGCTCTCTAAATGAAGCTGGCTTACTATCCGGGCTGCGTCTCCCAATCGACGGGAAAGGAGATGGACGCCTCCACCCGGGCCGTCTGCTTGGCTCTGGGCATCGAGCTGGTGGAGCTTGATGACTGGAACTGCTGCGGGGCAACGCACGTCTCCAATGAGCTGGTGGCCACGGGCCTGGCTGCTCGCAACATGGCCCGGACGGACCTCCCGATCATGACGGCCTGCTCCATCTGCTACAGCAACTTGCGCGCCGCGGCGCAGCGGCTGGAGGAGACAGAGACCCGAGAAAAGGTGAACGCCGTCCTGGACAAGAAGTACAGCGGCGCCAGGGTTCGCCACGCTCTGGATGTCATTCTTGAGGCTTTGGCAGAGAACGATGAGCGGATCGTGGTGCCTCTCAAGGAGCTGAAGGTGGCCCCCTACTATGGCTGCCTGCTCACCCGCCCGACGGGGCTGTACAGCCCACAGTTTCCCAGCATCCTTGAGAAGCTGATCAAGAGGCTGCAGGCGGAGCCCGTTGAATTCCGGCTCAAGACCTTCTGCTGCGGCGGGCCCATTTTTATGCCCCAGGAAAAGGCGGCGGAAGAGATTGCCTTCAAGATTTTATGGGAAGCAAAAAAGGCCGGGGCGGAGGTCATCGTCACCGTGTGCCCGCTTTGCCACCTCATGCTTGATGCCAAGCAAAAGGTGCTGGAGCAGAAGCACGGGGAGAAGATCGGCATTCCAGTGCTCTATGTGACGCAACTGGCGGGCATTGCCCTGGGCCTGGGGCCGGAGGAACTGGGGCTGGAGATGAACTCGGTGTCACCGATGGCGATGGTAGAGAGGGTGTACGAGAGGATGGCAGAAGGAATTTAGACCTTTTGGCAGAGCTCACCAAATTAGCGATTTGATTCCATCGAGATGCATTACCGGCATATCCTTTCCAGCACAGTACCAAAACAATGGAGCATCATCTGTAAGCAGCATTTTATCTCTGTCCACCGTACTCAGGAGTGATGCATCGGTTATCCCAAAACGAGGAAGCTCACTTCTTTTTAAAATCTCATCCTTGGCGACATATTCTTCCCAAAGGCCAACGAGAAGAACTATGGATCGACGGATGAAGATCGAGTAATGTTCCTCCTTTAGCCTTCTTTTGGCCAGATTGGAGGCTTCGGCCAGAACTTGGGGCGTGACATAGACCTTTTTAAAGCTGGATAGATACCTGATGAGCAGCAAAAACTCATACTCGTCATAGCTAAACCTGGGAAGATAGCGCTTATCATAGGAGCCAACCAGGTAGAGCAGAAGCGGCCCGGTATCGATGACGATCTCTCTAAACCGGGATAGCCTTGGATTCATCCCGCTTGACCTCTTTCAGTTCCCCAAACTGATCCAGTTTTACCGTGTACCTGCGCTTATTTTGAGAGAATATGCCATCCTTCACCTCACAGGTTATGAGGTAATATCCTTCCTTCTCCGCGGCCTCCACCAGGCCGAATCCAATGAGGTTTGAGGGCGGCACTCCGGCTGCCCTGGCAAAGTCATCCTCGCCATATAGCTTGCTGAAATAGCTCTTTACAGTCTCAATGGCATCCTTTGTCGTAATCTTTGGCATCATATCATCCATCCCCTTTTGCCATAAGAATTTTATCATCGAATCGCTTAGCTTAAGAATGAAAAACGAGGAATTAAGTGCTATGTCGGTATCGAGAAAAAGGGAGACAAAAGAGACCAGCGTTGAAGTCATTCTAGAGATCGAGGGCGAGGGCATTATCCAGGTCGATACGGGAATTGAGCTCCTGGATGAGATCCTGTCGGCCATAGCCAGAGGCGCGGGATTTGATCTGACTGTCAAGGCCAGGGGCGATCTGGAAACGGGTGACCACCACATCACTGAAGACACCGCCATCACTCTGGGCAGCACTTTGGCCCAGGCGATAAAAAGCGGCATAGGAAGCTCAATGGTTCCCTCCGGCCAGTCTGTGGCCATCGCAGCCGTGCGCTTCGGCGAGCCGGGCTATCAGTGCGATTTCGCTTTGCAGTCCCAGGCCTTGGGCGGCATGTCCCTGGAGAACTTCAGCCACTTCCTGCGCGCCTTAGCCTACAACGGCAAGTTCAATCTGGCCATCCGTGCCGAGGGGGGCGACGATCGGAGCCGTATTGAAGCCATGAGCACGGCGATCGGAAGAGCGATAAAGAAAGCAGCACGAGATGAAAAGATTAGAAACTGATCTGAGATTGATCTCGAATAGAATAATCGAGTCCTCTGTGAGTCCTCCGTGCGCTCTGTGTCTCTGTGGTGGTAGTATCGTCCGCCATTTGTTATAACCAGTGGCTAACGACGTTTCGACCACATGAGGTTAGCCACTGGAAAATGCGAAGAGCCATAAAAAAGGGACTATCTCCTGCGCCGGACATAGGCTCCTGCTGCCAGGGCAACAAGTGCGGCAATAAATCCCAGGGTAGGGCTCTTCTTTGCCCCTTTATCTCCCTCAACGATAGTTATGGTGCCGTTGGAGATTGTCTCGGGCATGAAGCCGCTCGTGCCTATCACATCGAGATCGATTGTATCATTCGCCTGGCTTTTCCTGTTGACCGCAAAGGTGAGATTGGCTGCCCCGCAGCCACCCGGCAAAAGAACGCCTATCCTTCCCAGCTTCGCGTCCACCTGCCAGGAAGCATTGCACTCCCCGGAGATGCCCGCGGCTTTCAGCTTGGCGGCATCATAAGAGATGTTAATCCTCTTCTCGCTATTGGACTTAGGGGCCTGGAGAGGAATGGATACTTCCTCCCCGGCAAATGCCTGTGCATGGGCCAGGGTTACGCCGCGCATTTCGGCCGGAGTCACATTGATAAACTCGTCTGTTGCCCAAATGGCATTGACGGCATTTTCCACCCTCACTCGCAACTCGTATCGGCCAGGCTTGGCCCCCAGCACAATCGCATGGGGTTCTATTGCCTCAAGATTGCCTTGCAGTGTGTGATTGATGCCGCTGGGAGCTAATCTGCCGTTGACAACATCAAGAAACTGCAGAATGCTCTTTCCAGGCTCAATCTTAATGAACTGCTTATGGGCAGTGTTGTTGGCCAGCATGGCATCATAATCAAGCGAACTATTGAGTCGTTTATATTCACCGCGAGAGATGTAATATGTGAACGCACTATCCAATATTGCACCAATTCTTCCCATTGAATCAAATATCACGCCGACCTGCACGGGCGGTGTAGATGGGCCCAGGTACAGCAATCCCGGTACAGGGCTGCCGCTCGCATCCAGGATGGGGCTCTTATCATCACTCAGTTGCATGGTCGAAGCATTCCATCTCCAGGCAAAGCCCCATAAATTGCCCGAGCCCTGGCCAAGGCTGGTGATATCCCTGGTGAAAACAGTCCTATTGCTTGAATCCAGGATGCTCACCATGACCTGGCTGATCTCAGCCGCCTTGACGATAATGCTGAAGTTTGCAACTGCAGAGGATGATACATTGTCCTGAGCATTGATCAATGGGGGCTCGGGCGGAGGAACAACATACATCGAAGTGTAGAGATAATATCGAAGAGTGTCGTTATCTGCCACATGAATGTCCATACCTGGTCCGATGTTGACAACTGAGTTGCTATTGAGGTTGATCTGATCATTATTGACCAGGATCATCTGATCAGGCAGGACGCGGACAATCTCCAATTCGCTAAAACCGGTGCCTGGTTCAATGGGAAAAATATACCGATCTGAGATCTGGAAGATGCCGTCCAGGGTAGCAAAACTATGCGTACCGTTATTAAAAACATTGCTGAAGTGCATCATTACTATGGGCATATCTTTGACGTTTTCCAGATCTTTCTTGTAGATATATGTTGTATTGGATTTAACCACGGAACTATCTACCAGGCTTCCTTCTTTCAAAAGCTGGAGGAATAGGCTGTCATTCCCAACATCCCTGATACGCATCTCGTAGCCATCTTCCAAGGAATAATTTCCCGCGAGGATATTGCCCTGCAGCTCCCTGTCCAGGAGAACCCGACCCAGGTACTCCTGCTCCAGAAGGCTCTTAGATGAATTTTTGCCTTCAAGGCTTGAATCGTATCCTGCGAACCAGGAGGCACCAAGGAAGCTTATGACAAAATAGCGTCCCCATGGCTTATATTCGAATTCCTTGGGCTGTATTAAGGTGGTATATTGAAGACCACTCTGAACCACAGTTTTATTTTCCTGATAAACTATGGGGTTTTTAGGTGGCTGCAACTTCCTACCTTGAACGGTATAAAAGACGAGGGTCTCTGCACCCAGGGATTGCTTCGCATCGAAGTAAAATCCGCTGTAGTTTATGGAGTTCCATCTGGCAATGACAGAAGAATTATAGTCACCCATGCGAACAGGAATGGATGGACGGGCGTTGAATACCGGCCCGCGTATTTCATGCACGCCATAATCAAAGATGCCTCCAACTGGATAATAGACGAGATCGGGCTGATCAAGAACGATTATTTTCAGATTGGCGGTCAGAGGTACCTCAGAGTCTCTGATAAATGTAAGAGATATGTTATTCTGGAACTCCATACCCTCCTCAGAGAGATCTGTCAGCTTCATATTCCCAAGCAGGCCGCCTTCAAAGAGTTTGATATATGGTACATCGCCAACTTGAAAGACGCCATCCACCTCGGCAAATCCTTCATCTCCGCCTCGCATGGCATTAGCCAGATGGACCAGGATCACCGGGACGTCATTCACTTTGTAGACAAATGTATCGCCAATGCTCACAACAGAAGCATAAACTGGTTTTCCACTCTTTAGTAGAACGAAATTAACAGCCCCTTTCTTATCCGAGACCTCTGCAGCCGCCAGAACATAGCCCTGCTGGAGAGTGAGAGTTTTGTTATAGTTCAAAGTCCGAGTGCTGTCATCATCCACTAGCACCGCTCTTAGCTCTCCTTTGTCTAAAGAGCTGATCTCGTCTGTAAAAAAACTCTTGGGATAGCCGGCAAGATAAGGCTTGCCCAGAAATGCCACAGTATGGAAGCTGCCCCAGGGTTCATACTCAAACTGCTGCGACCATGTCTTTGAGGAATAAACGATATGCTCCTTCTCCGCCGTCCTTCCCTGCAGATCGATGCGCAGCTCCTCGCCGCCCAGATCCTTGTCCAGGTCATAGTAGAACCAACCGAAGTCATCCGCCCGCCAGACCTCATCGCCTTCACTGAAATGGCCCCGCACAAAGGCCGCTTCCACCGGCTCTTGTGCGAAGGCGCTCGAAACCAGCCCAAAAAGCAAGATCAACATTGCTGCTGCGGCTATAAACCAGATTGTCCTGATCTCCATCTACCTCTTAAGAATCATTCCTGGATAAGCTGTATATCCTATGGAGGATCTACACCCAGAGCGGAGTTAGATGTCATCTATTAAACACGTTGCGATATACGGCAAAGGCGGTATCGGCAAGTCGTGCACTGCCTCGAACATAGCAGCCGCCTGTGCCGAAGAGGGCCACAGGGTGCTGGTGGTGGGCTGCGATCCCAAGAGCGACTCGAGCATAACGTTGGTTGGCAGAAGGATTCCCACTATGATGGACCTAATCTTGGCGGGAGGAGAGATCCAGGAGAAGGATGTCGTTTTTCCGGGGTACAAGGGCGTCTTGTGCATTGAAGTGGGAGGCCCGGAGCCGGGCGTGGGCTGCGCCGGACGGGGCATAATTGTCGCCATTGATTTCCTGCGAAAAGTCTCCAAGGCCATGGAGAATGTGGACCTGGTGCTGTATGATGTGCCGGGGGACATCGTCTGCGGCGGATTTTCCGCGCCAATCCGAAAGGGGCTGGTCAGCCAGGCTTACATCATCACCTCCGGGGAGTACATGCCGCTTTATGCTGCGAACAACATCTGCAAGGGCCTGCGCCGCTTGAAAACGCCCCTTGCAGGCGTGATCTGCAACTCGCGCGAGGCTGCCGCCGGGCGGGAGAAGGAGATTGCACAGAGATTTGCTGAGGAGCTGAACAGCCGCCTGGTGGCCTTCATCCCTAAAGACCCAATCGTGCAGCAGTGCGAGAGGAGGGCAGTCACTGTGATCGAGGGCGCGCCGGACTCAGAGATCGCACAGGTCTACCGGGCCCTGGCCAGGGAGATCATGTCGGGGGGCGAGCCGAGGGTGCCACAGCCACTGAGCGATGAGAGACTTAGAGAGCTCTCCATGGAGTGATAAGATGCGAGCCGACTGTCCACGCATCCTGATAGCTGGCGATCGAAGCTCCAGCGGCAAGACCACCATCGTAGCCGGACTGCTCTCCGCCCTGCGGGGCCGGGGCCTCGCGGTGCCGCCCTTCAAGGTGGCCATGGACTACATCGATCCCAGCTACCACACCTGGATTACCGGCAGAAGCTGCCGCAATCTGGACGGCTACCTCATGAAGGAGGTTGCCGTCCGGGAGATCTATGCCCATGCAGCGGAGAGCGCCGACATCGCAGTAATCGAGGGCGTGCGCGGTCTTTACGAGGGGTACGACGGCGATCTGGGCAGCACGGCAGAGATCGCCAAGCTTCTCCGGACCCCCGTGATCTTCGTGGTCGATGCCAGAAGCATCACGAGAAGCTGCGCTGCCATCGTGAAGGGCTACATGGACTTTGATCCCCAGGTAGAGTTCAAGGGCGTAATTCTCAACAAGGTGGGGTCGGAAAGACACGCCCAGAAAGCCATCAAGGAGATAGAGCGCTACGCGGGCGTGGAAGTGGTGGGCGTCATCCGGCGAAATGAGGAAATGCACCTGGCCATGCGCCACCTGGGTCTTGTGCCCGTGCTGGAGGGCAAGGCCCGGCACGAGGGCTTCGCCGAGCGGGTGGATAAAATCCGCCAGATCGTGGAGGAGGGCCTGAAGCTGGACCGCATCCTGGAGATCGCGAAAGAGGCACAGCCGTTGCCGGAGGTCGAGCCGGACCTCTACCGACAAAATGCCCTCGGCCAGGGCATTCGCATCGGCGTGGCTCGGGATGAGGCCTTCAACTTCTATTACCGGGATAACCTGGAGCTGATGGAGCTGGCCGGAGCAGAGGTGGTGCCCTTCAGCCCGGTGCACGATGCCGCGCTCCCGCAGGTGGACGGCATCTACATCGGGGGAGGCTATCCGGAGCTGTACGCCCGGGAGCTGTCCGAGAATGCGGGCATGCGCCGCGCGCTGGAAAAGGCGCACGAGAAAGATCTGCCCATCTTCGCCGAGTGCGGCGGGCTGATGTACCTAGGCCGTGAGATTGAGTGGGACGGCGAGCGACAGGAAATGGTCGGGCTGGTGCCGGGAAGGGCGCGGCGCGGCAAGGTGCGCGTGGTCAGCTACGTGCATGGGGCTTTCGCCCGCGATTGTGCTCTGGGAAAAGCGGGCGAGGCGATCATGGGGCACGAGTTTCACCACTCCGAGATGCTGATGGATGATGGTGTCAAGTACGCCATTCGCCTGGAGCGGGGCACGGGCATCAAGGATGGC
>JAPKYC010000114.1 GCA_026394505.1 Methanothrix sp. | reverse complement strand
CACAAGCGACACCACCATGATGAGCAGCTATCACGGCGGAGTGATGCTCGGCTTTGCCGCCATCATGCCCAGGGCAACTTTGCCTGACTGGATTTTTCATACAATTTTCTGCCCGCCCGTGCCTGCCGCCAAGGATGGCTCGGCAGAGATCGCCCCCTGCGGCATGCGAAAGGTAGAAGCGGCATTGCTGGAAGCGGGCTTCTCGCGTGAAGAGGTAATAGTGGCCCATCCCTATCACCTGGACTAGGCCATAGGACCGCAGACGAAGATCGTAGGCATAACTCATGACGATCCCATGGGGAAGATCGCCATGCGGGAGATCGAGGATATCATTGGCCGGGGCCCGCCCTTCAATCGCTCCAAGTTTCTGGAACTGCTGCGCCATCCGCTCATATGAGAGCACCGGCCCAAGGTAGTAGTAGGTGGCAACGGCGCCTGGGAGGTGATGGGTGAGGTCGTGGGCGTGGACCACATTTACCTGGGCGAAGGAGAAAGCGATTTTCCTGAGGTATGCCGAAAGATCATCGCTGGGGAAAAGGTCCCGCATGTTATCCGGGGCGCTGCGGTTTTGGGAGAGGCCATTCCAGTCAATCGCAAAGCTACCATAGGCGGCATTGTGGAGATCGGCAGAGGCTGCTGGCGAGGCTGCGCCTTCTGCTCGCCGGCCATGCGCACCTTGCGCCACCGGCCGCTGGAAAAAATTCTGGAGGACGTGCGGGTGAACCTGATATATGGCCAGAAGGACATCATCCTGCACAGCGAGGATTTCTTTTCATATGGTTACTGCATGGGCAAGCCCGATGAAAAGAAGATCCTGGAGCTAGTCACGGCCGTAAAACAGCTTCATCCAAAGACAATTGACGTCTCCCATCTGAGCCTGGCCTCAGTTCATCAGAGCCAAGGGCTACTACGCGCGATCTCAGAGGTCGTCGGGGTGGGCTCTTCTCAGAATCATATGTCTGCCTGGATCGGCATCGAAACGGTAAGCTGCCGCATCCTAGAGATGCATATGCCGAATAAAGCGCGGCCCGCAAAGATCGGCAATTGGCCCGAAATTGTAAGAGATTGCTACCGCCTCTTTGCAGAAGAGTCCTGGCTGCCTGTGGCAAGCCTTGTCCTGGGCCTGCCGGGAGAGACGGCAGAGGATGTCATAAAGACCACAGATCTGGTAGAGTCCCTCATGGATTACACCGGGCTCATGCTGCCCCTCTTTTTCACCACCATCGCCGATACGAAGCTGGGAGGAAGAAGAGGCTTTGCCGGAGAGGACGCCCTGCCCGAGCACTGGCAACTGGTGGGATTATGCCTGGAGTATAACCTCCGCCATCTCAAGAAACTGCACCGTCTCTACAGGGAAAGGATGACCGCGGGGCCAGCCGTTCATGCCGCCCTGAAGGGCATAAACCTGATGGCAGACATCATGCTCAGCAAGTACATGAAGAGAATGAAGAGAGGCGAGCCGCCTAACTGATTTTTTAATAATTATCCAGAACAGACCTCACAACACCCTTGTGATCTCCCTTGAGGGAATAGACGTTATGGTCCCCGGAAACATCAATGCTCAGAATGCCCAGGCGAGTGTTCATAAGCCCCACCATGGCCGAAACTCCCCTATAACTGACATCAAAACCCTCCTTCGCGAGGTAGGTGAAGACATCTTCAGTGGTGTAGGCTCCATCGCTCAAAAATAACTTTAGGACAGCCTTTCGAATTCCTATTCCGTCCCGCTTAAGATAATTTCTGAGCCTCTCCTGGATTCGTTCTTCAGCGCTTTCCATCCGGCAAAATCACCGCCTTCAAGCAATGAATTTAAGGATTATAAAGGTATTCTCTCTACGACCAGTCCATCCTCAAAGGGATACTTCTCAATTATACTGAGAATACATTTGACGCTTTTTAGCTCTTTGGTTATATCCTCCAGGATGGGGGCGGCGATATCTATCCTCCCCACCCGGCAGGAGTACATATCGTCAGGAACCGCCATATCCCCAAGAATCTGCAAAGCTGCCTGTAGATCGCCCTCAATCATGCCGTGAATTATGGTGCCCTCCTCGCTCACATAATCAAAGGGCCGCGCCGTTTTATTTGCCCGGCGTAGGAGTCGCTCTTTCAGTTGCACCGCATCCTTGAAGCGGGAGGGGCAAAAGTGCGCTTTTATGTCATCTTTCAGGAAATGCTCCCTGGCAACCTCTTCGCTTCCTATTGCCGCGCAGCCCATATCCTCCGGCAAATAGCCAGCTATGGCCAGGCCGGCATAGTTGGTCTCGGAGAACTCCAGCTCGTTTACGTTCAAAAAAGCATCAGCATCCCTTACCGCCTCGATGATGGCGGGAGCCTGCTTAATGGAGGGTATCTCTACTCCGGCTATCAGGCCCAGGGCTATAGCCTGCTGCAGGGCCTCCCTGAGCCCGACGGGATGAGACCATTCGGAGACGGGTGGATGAAAGCGGATCTCGTCCAGGCCTGCCTGCTTTAGCCTCTCCAGGACCTCGCGACCAGGAAGAAGCCCGGTATAAAGGTGGATGTGATGCGACTGCCCCAATGCGCGTTTCAAAGCCCGGATGCACTCCAGGACATAGTCTAATTTCAAAAGCGGCTCGCCGCCAGTGATTCCTGTGCCGAGAGCATCGATGGCTGATGCCTCCCGCAGGATGTCAGCTATTTCTTGCACCGGCATTTCATCGGCAAAAACCAGATCGCGCCCCCGCCGCTCCTCGGACAGCGGACAGTAGAAACAGCTGCGCGGACAATTGCCTGTGACGAAGAGCACCAGGCCCGCCCCCTGGCGGCAGATGCGGCAGCCAGGCGTCAGGTAATTGTAAATCGATCCCACGGAATCTTCTTGCCACTTTGCCATTGCAAAAGATACGAGTGGTGTGGGCTTAATTAGATTTGTATACAAACGGTTATCAGAGTGGAGAGGCCGTTAATCCTCTTATCTAAAAGGGATGGTTATTTGTGAGAGAATATCTTCTCGGAAATGCAGCAATTGCCAGAGGCCTCCTGGAGGCAGGAGTGGGAGTTGTCGCCGGCTATCCCGGTACACCTTCCTCAGAGATCATCGAAACCATGGTCGATCTCAAAAGCGAGAGGCCGCTGCACGTGGAATGGTCCGTGAACGAGAAAGTTGCCCTGGAGGTGGCGGCGGGAGCCTCCTGGACTGGCCGGCGCGCCGCAGCCACCATGAAGCACGTGGGTTTGAATGTGGCTGCCGATCCCTTCATGACTCTGGCCTATTTGGGCGTGGGCGCAGGATTGTTGCTGATATGTGCCGATGATCCCTACTGTCATTCCTCGCAAAATGAGCAGGACTCGAGGCGTTATGCCCAGTTTGCCGGCATACCCTGCCTGGACCCGAAAAATCCCGGGGAGGCAAAGGAGATGGCCGTTTTTGCCTTTGAGCTCTCCGAGAAATTCAATATCCCGGTCATGCTCAGGCCCACTACGCGCGTCTCTCACGCCAGAGCGGACGTTGAGATCGGCCAGGCCGCGGCCCCCCCCAGACCGGGCCGGTTCATCAAGAATCCTGCGCGACGGGTGGCCCTGCCCAGCCATGCCCGTCTGCTCCATAGCGAGCTATTGGCCAAACAGGCCGCCATGGAGGAGGCGCTGGAAAGTGCCCCCTGGAACAATCTAGCTCTGCATGGCGATGTGGGCATCATCGCCTCGGGAATCGCGGGATTGTACGCGAAGGAGGCCATCTTCGAATTGGACGAAGACCTCTCATTCTTATGCATCGGAGCCTATCCTCTGCCCAAAAAATTGATCAGCCGCATGCTGGAGCACGTCTCCAGGGTAATGATAATAGAAGAGCTGGAGCCGGTAGTAGAAGAGCAGGTGCAGATACTGGCAAGAATTGTAAATCCCAATGCAGAGATCCTGGGGAAGGAGGGATTCATCCCCCGCGAGGGCGAGCTGGACTATTTGCTGGTGAGAAATGCCATAGCCCGCATGCTTGGCAAGGCGGAGAGGGTCGCGGCAGAGAGCGCGGCTGTGAGCATTCTGCCGCCCCGGCCCCCCTCGCTCTGCGCAGGCTGCAGCCACCGGGCCACCTATTACGCCATGCGAAAGGTCTTCGGCAAGAATGCGATCTACCCCAGCGACATCGGCTGCTACACCATGGCGGTCGGCATGGGAACTGTGGATACGTGCCTGTGCATGGGAGCAAGCATCACTCTGGCCAGCGGCATTCGCTTCGGCGGGGAGAAGGAAGGCATCTGCTGTAGTCTTGGCGACTCAACCTTTCTGCATGGAGGCATGACCGGCCTTCTCAATGCCGCCTACAACAAGGCCAGGATCACCGTGACTATTCTCGACAACTCCACTACGGCCATGACCGGCCATCAGCCCCATCCGGGCACGGGCATGACGGCCACGGGAGAGGCAACGACCCAGGTCTCAATAGAAGCCCTGGCCAGAGCCTTGGGCGCGGGACTGGTGGAGACGGTCGATCCCTACCACCTGGATGAGACACTGGAGAGCTTTCAGAGGGCCAAAGATTATCCGGGCCTGTCCGTAATCATCGCCCGGCAGCCCTGTGTCATCAAAGCTCGCCGCAGCAATGCCCGCCCTAAATCCTTCTTGGTAGGAGAGGAGTGCATTGGATGCAAGATCTGCCTTGACTTCGGCTGCCCAGCCATCGAATTCGAGAAGGATAAAGCCAGGATAAATGCACTATGCACCGGCTGCGGGGTATGCGCCGCGATCTGCTCGGCCTCCGCCATTCGGGAGGTGGCAAGATGAGGACTTCTGAATGCGACCTGGTGATCGTCGGTGTGGGCGGCCAGGGTGTCATACTGATCTCGGATGTGATCGGCAGGGCGGCGGTAATGGCTGGAAAACCAGTATGCGGGGCTGAGACGCACGGCATGGCCCAGAGAGGCGGCAGCGTGATCAATCACACTCGCATAGGATGTCGCTTTTCTCCCATGGTCGCCTCGGGCGGGGCGGATGTGCTGGTGGCATTAGAACCGGCGGAAGCCCTGCGCTTCGCTCACTTCCTCTCGCCTACGGGAGTTGCCCTGGTCAATACCAGGCCGGTCTTGCCTTCTACCGTTACCTGCGGCCGGGCCGAGTACCCGCTTCTGCAGGAGATCCTCGCCCCCCTAAAAGCGCGATGTGGCAAGCTTATCGCCATGGACGCCACGGCTCTGGCCGAGAAGGCGGGCATAGCTGTGGCTATGAACGTGGTGATGCTGGGCGCCCTTGCCGGGCATATTCCACTCTCCGAAGAGCTGATATTGCAGGCTCTTTCCCTTGTGGTGCCGCCCAAATTCCTGGAAGCGAATAAGAAAGCATTCGCCTTAGGAAAAGCTGAAGTAGAATAGGGGCGAAAGAAATGGGCATGGAAGAAGAAAAGAAAGCAGATGAAATAACGACAGAAGAGAAGAAAACCGAGGACAAGGCAGCCCCCATAGTCACCCGTTCTATGGTAGAGGAAGCCTGTCCCACCTGTGGTGCGGAGGCACCATCCATGCCCGCTGTGCTCCCTGATCTCAGCTGGTCCACAGAGAAGCTGATCGCAGCTACCAAGGATAAGCACATGCTGGTACGCTCCAACGCCATCATTCTCCTTTCCAGACGCGAGATCTCCGAGTCTTTGGAGGCTCTCATCGAGGCCCTCAAGGACGAAGAGTACCTGGTCAAGAGCAATGCCATGGTGGCCATCTCCGCCTATGGAAAACAGGTTTCGGAACGCATAATCCAGGCTCTCTCCGATGCGAACAAAGATGTGCGCGCAGGCGCTGCCTGGATCGTAGGAGAGCTGAAGGACAACCGTGCCATTGAGGCCCTGGAGAAGGTGGCTAAGGACGATTACCCACTGGCCAGAATTCAAGCCAAGGCATCTCTGGTGGCTATGGGCAGAGGCCCCAAGAAGCAAGCAAAGAAGGAAGAGCCCGAGGGACCAAGGGAAGGGCCCGAGGTGCCAAAGGAAGAGCAAAAAGAGGAGAAAACGGAATAGAATCTTCAGGCTTTTTCTGCCCGGCCCATTCTTGGCCACTTAGAAAAGACATCTCCTTGATTTAGCCACTGCCGGCTGAAGGTCTGAAGATATGCCTGTTCCAGCTTGGGCTGCCAGCCGCACCGGCCTTTGCGCGCCAGATCCTGGGCCCGTCTTATGTTGGCCAACCTGGCGCGAGCAATGAGCCAGAGGTCGTCCTGGCTAGGAGCAACATGCATCTCGCGACAATAGCTGCTCAAGAACCGATCGAAGAGAGAATCTGCATCCCAGCGGTTTAGCCCAAAGAACTTGGCCGGAGGAAACTGCTTGATCAGCTCCAGACCGAATCTGAACCGGGCTAAATCCAGATGGGGTGTACAGACATAATCACGCCTGGGAAAGTCGATAAGATAGAGCATCATGCCTCTTTTCGATCGAATATTTTTGATAATGATGTTCCAGGATGTAAAATCGAAGAACGGCGTGACCATGTATTTGAGATTACACTCGCCCATTCGCTCCTGGCTTTCGGCGAGGAATCGGTTGATGTCGTCCTCAGGCGCGTTGCAGTCGATGGAGATGGGCTCATCCTCCTCCCGGCGAAAGAGAGTATGAAATTTTGCCAGAGCAATTCCAGAAAGATCTACGGCACAGTTGAGGTATTGCAGGCTCGCTGGCCGAATCTCATGCAGCATATGGGCAAGATTTACTCCATGCACATAGCTCATAGCCAGGATTCCTTTCTCTTCATCCACAAATAGAGGCTTGGGAGAGGAGACGGCTCCATCTTTGCAGCCATGGTAAAAGCGTGATAAGTTGGCAAACTCAAGAGCCACTTCGCGAGGTTGATAGTTGCGAGAGATCTTGACCACGATTTTGTCTTGGATAGGCCCCTGGCATAGATCCAGCATAAAGATATGGGAGTTTCGGCAGAGGATTGTCGTTTTACTCTTTACCGTGAAACCAGGATACCGCTCTTCTATGTACTCTTGGACTTCGCCACGGTTCATCATTGCTTCCTCTTTCGCAGTGGGTCAACGACGGTCTGCCGTTTAAAGCAAATGGTCGATCCTGAAAAATTATATCAAGGAGAAACGACCATTATAAAATATGGACAGCGAAATTGGCAGCAGCGTCTATAATTTCATCGAGCTGGTGGGAACCTCAAGCAAAGACTGGGAAGAGGCAGTGAGCAATGCCATAGACACCGCTGATCGGAAGCTGACAAACATGAGGATCGCTGAGGTGGTGGAGATGGACACCAGAATTGTCGAGGGCAAGATAGTGCAGTTCCGGGCCAGGGTCAGGCTCTCTTTCAAGAACGAGGTCGAGCCGGAGACCCTTTGAATTATGATCTCAGATGAGGTTGTTCTGAAATAATTGGAAGGCAGGATAGCGAAGCTCGAAGATAAGGTGGGAGAATATGAGCGCAAATACAGCATTTGATTCCCAGATAAAGAACCAGGGCGCTTCCTTTGTGGAGGAAGATGACTGGATCGACTGGGGGGACTACATAGATCTGCTGGAAGCATTGAGCGAATACGCGAAACGTAACTGAGGACGGCATGCAGGCGGTCATGGTCTGCCTGGAGGGCGATGACACTGCAATGGTGAAGTTTCAAAGGATAGGCCGGACAAAGCTGAAGTTTCGGCTATCTCTTTTAGGGAATACAGCGGACCAGTTGAGGATATTGGATTATTTGCCGGCAGACTTCAGGCCAGGCTGATCAGGAAGGGCATAAGCGCCATCCTCCGAATGGAGGAAAAGCAGGATCAAAAGCTATCCCTTCTATCAAAAAATATGGATAAAGCTCGATGAGAATCACGCCCAGGATCTTTTTCATGCCGCCCGGCGTTGCGGCCTTCCCAGCCAGATCCATCGCCACGTCCCCGTTCACCAGCGCCACCCATTTCTTTCCGCCCGCCTTGAGGCTGTACTGCCCGCGCGGCAGTCCCCGGAAGCAGCATTCACCTGCGCTGCCGTTGGCCAGCCGCTCCTCCCCCCGTCACAGCTCCAGGCCCGCGGGCGCGCCCGTGACCCGCAGGCTGTAGCTCTCGCGGATGGGCAAGGGCTTGCCTTTTGTCGAGTGACGGGTTTCTCGCTGTTTCGAGTGGGTAATAGAGCAATCAAGTCCTCTGTGAGTCCTCCGTGCGATCTGTGTCTGCGGTGGTGGTAGTATCGTCTGCCATTTGGTTATAATCAGTGGCTAACGACGTTTCAACCACAGAGCTCACAGAGTTCACAGAGAACGCACAGAGCGACTAACTAACAACTGGAAAACTATAGTAACCTGAGGTTAGCCACCTGAAATAGTGGAGAGCCAAACTTTTCCGTGGGGTGCCCGCCCTTGCCCTCCGCCGAAGGAAAGACCATGCCGTGGTCGGCGGTGACGGCCAGCAGCACGTCCTGTTATAAATATAACTTCCCTCAACTATTATCACTATGACCGGAGTTTATAAGATCTTGAAAAAATAAGCCGCTGCGCTATGGTTCTTGTAGGGGATAGCTAAAAATTAATTCAGGCAGGAATGTACTTTCCGAGCTGAAGTCTGCTGAATACCTCCGCGGTGCTCTTGTTCATGTCTTCGATAACAAAAATCGCCTTCTTCTGACCTTTTTCGTTGCTTTCATTATTTTTAACTAAACCCAGTCTCATTTGATCCAGATGCTCGGCGAGTTTTTTTATGGATAAAGACGAATCTCCATTTACATACAATAAATAATTATACAACAATAACCCAATCACACACAAGAATACATGCGCCCTGATTTTGAGA
>JAPKYC010000016.1 GCA_026394505.1 Methanothrix sp. | reverse complement strand
TGCATGGGACCCATCCGCATGGGCGATGTCCTGATGCTGCTGGAGACTGCCAGAGAAGCCAAGAAGCTTACCAGCAGGTGAAGGAAGATGGAACAGAGAAAGTGTACCTTTTGCAATAAGACCATCGAGCCGGGCACAGGCAAGCTTTATGCCAAAAAAGACGGCACGGTCTATTACTTCTGCTCGTCCAAGTGCGAGAATAACGTAGCCCTTGGCCGTGTAACGAGAAGAATCAAGTGGGCCAGAAAGGGGGCATAAGCCCTGGCGGAGTTGGAGAGAACCTTTGTCATGGTAAAGCCCGATGGAGTGCAGCGCGCACTCATTGGCAAGATACTGCAGCGCATCGAGGAGAAGGGCTTCAAGATAGTGGCTATGAAGCTCGCCCTAATGCCGGCGGAGAAGGCCAAAGAGCACTACATAGAGCACGTGGGCAAGAAGTTTTATCAGGATCTGGTGAATTTCATCACCTCCGGCCCCTCCGTCTCTATGGTGATTGAAGGGCGAGGCGCAATTTCCGCCATGAGGAAGATGAACGGCGCTACCAATCCGGTGGACGGCGTCCCTGGAACTATTCGAGGGGATCTGGCCATTGAGACCGGACGAAATGTGGTGCACGGCTCGGATTCGGCCGCATCCGCCGCTCGCGAGATAGCGCTGCATTTCAGCTCTGGCGAACTGGTGGCCTACAAGCGAATAGATGAAGCATGGCTCTACGAGTGAGATCGGGCAGAAAGCATGCCTCCTCTCACAGGAGCCTTTAAATTATTATGCAACAGAAGTCCAAAAAGGCCGGTAAAGCCAAGGGCGAAGAGTCCAATCTCAGAACACCCATAGTAGTGGTGATGGGGCATGTGGACCACGGCAAGACCTCTCTTTTAGATAAGATCAGGGGAACGGCTGTTGCCAAGGGCGAAGCCGGGCTCATTACCCAGCACATTGGAGCCACTGAGGTTCCGCTAAGCGTGGTCCAGGAGTTTTGTGGATCGCTCTTCGGCAAAGAGATGCAGATTCCCGGGCTGCTGTTCATCGACACGCCTGGGCATCATGCTTTTACCTCTATGCGAAGTAGAGGCGGCTCGCTCGCTGATTTAGCCGTGCTGATTGTGGATGTAAACGAGGGCTTCCAGCCCCAGACCATCGAGTCGCTGGCCATTCTCAAGCGCTTTAAGACACCATTTGTCGTCGCCGCCAACAAAATGGATCGCATCGGCGGCTGGCATCCCGTAGCCAACGCTCCTTTTGCCAGGAGCCTCAAGGCGCAAAATGAAAGAGTAACCGAGGTGCTGGATACAAAGATCTACGAGCTGGTGGGTGAGCTCTATAAGCGTGGATTTGATGGGGACAGGTATGATCGAATCCCCGACTTCACCAAAACGATTGGAATTGTGCCCATCAGTGCTATCACAGGAGAAGGCGTGCCCGATCTTCTCATGGTATTGGTGGGTCTGGCGCAGAGATTTTTGAAGGATAATCTGTTGCTAACTGCTACCGGTCCGGGTGTGGGCACGATTTTAGAGGTAAAAGAGGAGAAGGGTCTGGGCACGACTTTAGACGTCATACTCTACAACGGCGAATTCAACTCAGGCGATACGGTAATTGTGGGCACGGCCCATGAGCCCATCGTCACAAAGATAAGAGCCCTGCTAAAACCCAAGCCTCTGGCGGAGATTCGAAGCGAAGAGAGATTTCTGCCGGTAAAGCATGTGGCGGCAGCATCTGGTGTGAAGGTAGCGGCTCCCAAATTGGAGAATGCTCTGGCAGGATCAAGCATTCGAGTGGTGACCTGTGCCGAAGAGGTGGAGGCCCTTTCCATGGAGCTGAAGTCCGAGCTCGAAGCGGTGCGTATTGACGCGGAAAGCGAGGGCGTGATCCTAAAAGCGGATGCCATCGGCTCGCTGGAAGCGCTGGTGGGCGAGCTGAAGGCCAAGGGCATAGCCATCCATCATGCTGATGTAGGGCCCATTTCCCGAAGAGATGTGATCCGCGCTTCCGCCATTAAAGACCCCCTGCTCTCCGCGATTTTAGCCTTTAATGTGGAAATCTTGCCTGATGCCATCAGCGAGATTCAGAAGACCAATGTGCCTGTATTTTGCAGCGATATCATCTACACCATTCTGGAGAACTATGAGCAGTGGACGGAGGAGCAGAAGATGCGCATAGAGCAGGAGCGGCTTGAGGCGGTCATCCGGCCCGGTGCCGTCCGTCTTTTGCCGGACTGCGTCTTCCGCCAGTCCAGGCCGGCCATTGTAGGCGTGCAGATCATAGGCGGTGTGGTCAGGACCCATGTCAATTTGATGAGAGAAGACGGTGCCAATGTGGGCGAGATCAGGGGGATCCAGGCGCGCAATGAAAACGTCGGCTCTGCGACCGTCGGCCAGGAAGTGGCCATATCCATCGACGGGCCCACAGTAGGCCGCCAGATCCATGAGGGCGATATCCTCTATGTCAACATTCCTGAGAAGCATGCTCGCATTGTGGAG
>JAPKYC010000124.1 GCA_026394505.1 Methanothrix sp. | reverse complement strand
TGCTGATACCGGCTACGGAAATGCCCTGAATGCCTATTGGACAGCTAAAAATTTCATCTGGATCGATGCCGCAGGCATAAGAATTGAGGATCAGACCTGGCCCAAGCGTTGCGGCCACATGAGCGGAAAAACGATTATCTCCAAAGATGAGATGGTCTTGAAGATTGCTGCTCTGATCAGGGCGAGAGATGAAGAAGGCTCTGATCTGGTTATTGGAGCCAGGACAGATGCCAGAGCGATAGAAGGCTTCGACAAAACCATTGAACGCGCCATTGCTTATGCGAAAGCCGGGGCGGATTATATTTATGTGGAATGCCCGCAATCTCTGGAGGAAGTAAAACACCTCGTTAAGGAAATTGAAATACCGCTAGCATTTAACCTAATTCCTGGTGGCAAAACGCCTTTGTTCTCCCTTTCAGAACTGGAAAGCATCGGCGTGAAGTATCTTTCCATCCCCATGGTCTGCCTCTATCCAGCCGCCAATGCCATGTTGAATGCTTTGCTGGCACTGAAAAATGGCGATCTTGAAAAAGTAGGTGAGATAGGCATAAATTGGTCCGAGTTTAACGAGCTTATTGGAGTAAGAAAGTGGAGACAATTGGAGAGCGAATTTGGTCAAGGAAATATCTAATCGCATGCTTGACAGCCTAAATGAGGGCTCTGCCCAATAACTTCATGCTCAATCGATAAAGGTGATCCGGTCAAATGAATACCAACTCAAATCTGAAAACGAATGATACCCAGAACCGCACCACCCTGCAGAACATCGCCAGGCGAGCCATGCTTACCCGAGGACTGCTCCCCGAATTTTCCCCTCAAGCCGTCTCCGAGCTTGCCGAGATTTCGGCCCCGGCAAAGGCGAGCCTGGCCACAAAGGCTCGTGACTTGAGAGATCTGCTCTGGGCTTCCATCGACAATGACGATTCAAAGGATCTGGACCAGCTAACTTTTGCCGAAGAGTTGCCTCTAGGGAAGACGAAGATTCGCGTCGCTGTGGCGGATGTGGATGCGTTGGTCAAGAAGGATTCCGCCATCGACAGGGACGCGCAGCAGAACACTACCTCGGTTTACACCGCCGCCCAGATATTTCCCATGCTGCCGGAAAAGCTGTCCACCAATCTCACCTCCCTGAATCTCAATGAAGACCGCCTGGCCATGGTGGTGGAGATGACCATCGGTCCGGACGGATCGCTCCTCGATTCAGACGTCTACCAGGCAGCCGTGCGCAATCATGCCAAGCTGGCCTACAATAGCGTGGGTGCCTGGCTGGAGGGAAAGACGCCCGTGCCCCAGGCGGTAGCGGCCTTAGCGGGGCTGGCCGAGAATCTGCTGCTCCAGGACCGGGCCGCCCAGAAGATGAAGAGCTTGCGGCATGCTCAGGGCGCGCTCAGCCTGGAGATCATTGAGGCGAAATCGGTATTCGAGGGCGACAAAATCAGCGATCTGCAAGTCGAGGAAAAGAACCGGGCCAAGGAGATCATCGAGGACTTCATGATTGCCGCTAACGGCGTGACAGTGCGCTACCTCTCCGCCCGAAATATCCCCTCCATCCGCCGCGTGGTGCGCATTCCTAAGAGATGGGATCGAATCGTGGAGATCGCCGCTGAGCACGCCTTCAAGCTTCCCAAGAATCCCAATGCCAGAAAGCTGGAGACTTTTCTGACCATGATGAAAGAGGCCGATTTGCTGCGCTTCCCGGATCTCTCTTTAGCCGTGATCAAGCTTCTGGGAAATGGCGAATACGTGGCGGAGCTGCCCGGAGAGGAAGCCACCGGGCACTTCGGCCTGGCCGTCAAGGATTACACCCATTCCACCGCCCCCAACCGCCGCTACACCGATCTGATCACGCAGCGCCTGCTCAAAGCCGCCATTGAAAAAAGACCCTTGCCCTACAGCCTGGACGAGCTTGATTCTCTGGCCGAGAATTGCACCAAAAAAGAGGATGCCGCCAACAAAGTGGAGCGGCAGGTGGGCAAATCAGCAGCCGCGCTTCTCCTCCAATCGAGAATTGGAGAGCGATTTGATGCCATGGTTACCGGCGCATCCGAGAAAGGCACCTGGGCCCGGCTTTTGGACATTCCGGTGGAGGGGATGCTGAAGAGCGGAAGTAAGGGCATTGACGTGGGAGACCGGATATCTGTAGAGCTGGTGTTTGTAGACGTGGAGCAGGGATTTATCGACTTCATGCGAGTGGGATCTTCTGGAAAAAGAAAATGAACTGAGGCTTGTGCCGGCGGGAGGAGAGGGGATGGAGCTTTTCCCTTCTAATGATACCGACTTTCGGCGAAGCTATAAATAACTTCCAGGTAACTTACTTCTAAATGAATAGCGAAGGCACTCGACCATGCTTACTGAAATTCTGATCATTTTCCTCCTGTTCCTGGCCAACGGCGCCTTTTCCATGGCCGAGATGGCCGTGGTCTCCTCCAGCAAGGCCCGGCTCAGGGTACTGGTGGAAGAGGGCCATGCCGGTGCCAAGGCAGCCCTGGAGCTGGCTGAAAATCCCAACCGTCTCCTCTCCGCGGTGCAGACCGGCATAACTCTAATCACCACCCTGGCGGGAGCCTATGGAGGCGCAACAATTGCTGATGAGCTGGCTCTTTACATCAGCTCCATTCCGGCTCTTTCCCCTTATAGTGGCGGCCTGGCCCTGGTCTCTGTCGTCCTGCTGATCACCTTCTTCAGCCTGGTCATTGGAGAGCTTGTCCCCAAGAGAATCGCACTGAGCAATTCGGAGCGCTTCGCCTCTCTTGCTGCCTCTCCCCTGGCTGCCTTCTCCCGGCTCGTCTCTCCCGTAATTGTCCTGCTCAGCTTCTGCACCGATCTGGTGCTGAGGGCGCTGGGGGTGAAGGCCTACACCGAGCCGGCGGTGACCGAGGAGGAGATACGCATCCTGATCGACCAGGGAACGACGGCAGGCGTGATCGAGGAGGAGGAGCAGGACATCATGGAGAGGGTCTTTTCCCTGGGGGACAGAAGGGTAAACTCCATCATGACCCCCCGAGGCGAGATCGTGTGGCTGGACATCAACGATTCAGCCGTAGAGATTTCTCGAAAGATAGCAGGCGGCGCATACTCCATGTTTCCGGTCTGCAGCAAGAAGCTGGATAATGTCCTGGGGGTAGTCCAGTCCAAGGATCTGCTGAGCTGCAACCTGGCCGACCAAATGGTTAACCTCAAGGCATCTCTCCTGCCGCGGCTCTTTGTGCCGGAGAGCATGAGGGCTCTAAAGGTGCTGGAGAAGTTCAAGCAGACTGGGATTCATCTGGCCATAGTTTTAGATGAGTATGCATCGGTGCAGGGAATAGTAGCCCTGGTAGATCTCCTGGAAGGGCTGGTGGGAGACATACCGCACATCGATGATCTGGCTGAGCTGCAAATAGTGAAGAGGCAGGACGGCTCCTGGCTGATGGACGGCGCTCTGCCGGTGGATGACTTCAGAGAGACGATGGACCCGGAAGGGCTGCCCGAGGAAGAGGATTATCAATACATAACCTTAGGCGGATTTGTGATGACGCATTTGGAGAAGATCCCCATTGCCGGAGATTACTTCGAGTGGGGTGGCTACCGCTTTGAGGTTGTGGACATGGATGAGCGCAGAGTGGACAAGATTCTGGTAACT
>JAPKYC010000229.1 GCA_026394505.1 Methanothrix sp. | reverse complement strand
GCCTGGAGGTATAGCCATGGAGGAGATAGATCTTAAGCTGCTGTCCGCTGTGCAAGACGGCTTTCCCATAACGGCTCGACCTTTCCGTGATTTGGGCCTGGCCCTGGGGCTGGCGGAAGAAGAGGTAATAGAGCGGCTGGCTTCCTTGCAGAAGGAGGGGCTGGTGAGGAGGATCGGGCCAGTTCTTGATCTGCGCAAATTGGGGCGGAGCGGAATTTTAGCGGCTCTAGAGGTGCCTACGGAAGAGGCGGATGGGGCAGCCCAGGTCATTAATGAGTACACTGAGGTCTCGCACAACTATCTGCGCCCCAATGAGCGCGGCTACAATCTGTGGTTCACGGTGTCGGCCACGGAGGAGAGAATCCAGGAAATATTGCAGGAGATCAGGATTAAGACGGGCCGGAAGATGCTGGTATTGCCAACCCTCAGGATATTCAAGATCGGCGTTAAGTTCGATATAATTTGATATACCAGGAAGAGAGAGCATAGAATATGGCTAAACTCAAACTTATGGACTTTTATGCGGACTGGTGCGGACCATGCAAGATGCAGGGCCCCATCTTCGAGGATCTTGCTAAAAATTTCAGCGATAAGGTGGAGTTCCAGAAGATCAATGTGGATAAAGAGGGCGACCTGGCTCTTGAGAAAGGCATCATGGTTGTGCCTACCATAATCCTGGAGAAGGAGGGCGTGGAAGTACAGAAGTGGATGGGCGTCACGTCCAAAGAAGAGCTGATAAAAGCCATCAACATGGCCCTGAAGTAAGATAAAAGGGAAAAGAGGAAAGGAAAGGGGGCGTGAGAAACGGCGGGAGGGGACGATTGCCTGGAGGCGGTGCGAAGGATCAACAGCAGGGGAGGCTGTGCGCCTCATCTCGCCCTGCGCTTCGACTCTCATCTCTTCTCCATAGATACCAGCCGCGCACCCAAAGCCAGCGTGCAGCCCGATGCCTATCTCATCACTCATGCCCACAGCGATCACTACGGCAAATCGGCCATGCTTTCCACGCGAGCAGTGGCCTCAGTGCAGACGGCACGCGCTTTAGAGATTCGCTATGAGCGAGAGTACAAAGGCCGCACTTTTGAGGTAGGGCAGAGCATTGTTGTCGATGATGTGCGAGTGGACACACATACTACCGGCCACACCATCGGCTCGACCGCTTTCTCCTGGCAGACGGAGACGGGAGAGAGGGTGCTGGTAACCGGGGATGTAAAAGACTACCATCATCTGCCAAAATGCGATTTTCTGGTCAGTGAAGCCAACTACGGCGACCCCTATGATCCTTCCTGCATCTTTGAGGACGATCTGGCCGGCTTTTTCGAGGCTCTGGAAGCCGGGGCAAGCTTTGGTGCCTATGCCTTCGGCAAAGCCCAGCGGGCCGTGGGTCTCATGAGGGCCATGGGCTACAAGGATGAGATCGGCATGGATGAGAAGAGCCTGGTTCTGACGCGAGAGCTGATGAAAGATGCAGCCGGGCCGCTCACAGAGGTGAACGGGGGCGTATCCAATGTGGTCACGCCCTGGAATCTGTACCTGGTTAGGGGCCAAAACAAGTTTTTCCTCACGGGAAGAAGGGATACGTCTTACCCCACCATTCAACTCTCCGATCACCTGGACTTTCGTGGCCTGATGAAGATGATCGAGCACGTCTCGCCTGGGCGGGTGCTGGTCTACCACCCCCAAGGAGAGAGGGCCAGTCTGCTGGCCCATCATCTGCAGCAGTGCGGCCTGGAGACGACTTCCTTGGACCTGATTGAGAAGTATGTGCGGTAATTATATCATAATGAAATATTGAAAGAACCATAATCTCAGGAGGTGCTGTATCGATGGCACATAGATCGGATGATTACAAGGCTTCTGGCTCAGCGCTAAAATACAGTCTAATTGCCGAAGACAGCTATTCCATGGGGAAGCCCATCATCCTTGGCTTCACACTGGAGAATCTCACGAATGAATGCTTCTGGATTCTTACCTGGTACACGCCCCTGGAAGGCTTAAAAGGCAGAATCTTAAAGGTCACTTGCCGCGGCAAAGAAATCCTCTATAATGGTCTGATGGTGAAGCGTGGTGGCCCGGAGCTGGCTGATTATGTGCGAATCGGTCCCAAGGGGTCCGTATCTGCAAAGGTCGATTTATCTGCCGCTTACAGCCTGCCAGTGTCAAACGAGTGTCGTGTGGAGTTCGAAGGACGGATTCATGATATTGTGCGCGACACAAACTTCGTCTTTATTGGGCGAGATGAGCACCATTGGATAGACATAAAGGGAAACGCTGTAGCTTTCCGTGTGGTTGGTCCTTTAAGAGAATGAACCCGGCACTCTTATTGAAAAATCCTTTCAGGAGCGGGCTTGCAGCTAGGAAGTCCCCTCTGTGAATGAGATCAAAACATGGTGTTTTCATTGAAATGCGGCAAAACTGATAATTCAAACTGCGGAATTCCGGTTTATTGAAATATTTTCAACTATTCATTAAAAAAGATTATATACTAAAAAATATCATAATATAAGATGATCCGCGTGTTCGGATCCGCAAATTGTTGCATGAGGTAGATTTTTATGGACTCTGAAGGCCTCTCCGTTCGAATCGATTTTGAGCGCCCGCGGTATAGCAAGCGCGCGCTATTCAAGGGTGAAGAAGGGCAGAAACTCCGCTTTACCCTCACTAACGAGTCGGATACGACCCTGAATGTGCTCAAGTGGCATACTCCGCTGATCGGCTTTGACAGCGATATGTTCCGGGTGAAAAAAGGTGGCGAACAGGCGGTGTACCTTGGCCCAATAGTTAAATGGGGATTGCCGAGACCGGAAGATTATTTGACCCTCGAACCAAAGGCCTCTGAGTCGGTGGAGTTTGATCTTGCAGAGGCTTATGACATCTTTGAAGCAGGGGACTATAGCGTACAATACGAGTCCAGCATATTGGATGTAGGCCGGGAAGAACCTGAGGCATTGGCCAAGATGGCCGCCGATTGTAATGAGTACATTCCCACAAGTGTCAGCTCCAATGTGGCAGAGTTTAGACTTCTTGATGGCAAGATGCCGCGGCAGTTGAAAGGCGTGGCATTTGATAGCATTGCGCAGATGCAAAAGGTATCTGCAAAGGTCCCGACATATAGGAATTGCACGCCCGAACAACAAAAATTATTGGAAATTGCCTTGGCTGATGCGGTGAAGATCACCTTGGAGTCAAAGAACATCCTATTAAACACAGTGGAATGCGCTCGATCGGAGGCTTCCCGTTTTACAAATTGGTTTGGAGCTTATGATGGATATCGATATGACAGAGTAAAGAGCAACTTTGGATCGATATGGGACGCCTTGGCAAACAAAGATATAATCTTCAACGCCAAATGCGATCCCGAATTATGTCACGCCTTTGCATATGTCTATCCAACAAATCCCTACGAGATCTTCCTGGGCAATGCCTTCTGGAGAGCTTCTCTGAATGGAACTGACTCCCAATCTGGAACCATCGTTCACGAGACAAGCCACTTTTACATTGTAGTAGGGACAAACGATCATGTTTATGGCCAATCCGGCTGCCAGCAACTGGCAACAGGTAATCCCGCCAAGACCGTATCTAATGCAGATAGCCATGAGTACTTTGCTGAGAATAATCCGGAACGTAATATGGGGGCCGATCGGGGGAGCATCTTTGTCACTTCCTCAGGTTGGCGCGAAATGCCTGCTGGTTTCCAAGGAAGCTTCAATGCTGCCCTCAATGGAGATGGGCCGTTTAAAGGCAAATGTTTCTTCTTCAAAGGCGTCTCCTACGTTCGGTATGACTGGAACGCAGAACGTGCAGATCCAGGGTATCCCAGAAAAATAAAAGATGGATGGCGCAATCTTCCTGCTGGTTTCCAAGGAAGTTTCAGTGCTGCCATCAATGGAGATGGGCCGTTTAAAGGCAAATGTTTCTTCTTCAAAGGTGACTCCTATGTTCGGTATGACTGGAACGAAGATCGTGCCGATCCCGATTATCCCAAAAAAATAAAAGATGGTTGGAATAATCTTCCGGCTGGTTTCCAAAGAAGTTTTGATGACCTAATCAACGGCAGTGGGCCCTTTGCAGGCAAATGTTACATATTCAAAGGCGACTCCTACGTTCGGTATGACTGGAAAGCAGATCGCGCGGATCCCGGATATCCTGCAAAGATAATCAAGAATTGGCGTCGTTTACCTGCTGGTTTCGAAGGGGGATTCAACGCTGCCTTAGAAGGTGATGGTAAATTTAGCTCCAAGGGGTATTTCTTCAAAGGTAAATCTTACATTCGCTATAATTGGAATGGAGATTGTGCCGAATCCGAATCTTAAGACCGAAAAAATTGGGAGGACGCGACATTGGTAGACCTCTTTGGCAAAAAGAAGCTGGACGATCGCATTTTGGAGCTGCAGGCCGCCCTGACTAAGCTGGAAGGCGAAAAAGAGGAACTCCTGCGCACTTTAGAGAAGCGGGAGGAGAAGATGCGCAGGCTCTCCAGCGCCAACCAGGCGGCCAATTTGGCCCTCAAAGCCGCCGAGCAAAATACGGCCGCTCTCTCTGTCCCCTCCGTTCCTGTGCGAACTGAGGTCGAGATGTGTGTTGAGCAAAAGCCAAAGGCAAGAAGGCTGAGCTTGCGGGAGATGGATCTGCTCATGGAGAGGCTCAAGGCCTGCCGCTCTCCCCGGGATGATCTGCTGGTTGCTTTTTATCCGGGCCCCGTTCCAGAGGACGATGCTCTCCCTTCGCAAATTAAAAAGGCCGCTGCCGCCATTAAGTCCCAGCGGGGCGGGATAATCCTGCATAGTCCTCAGCTTTTCTCTCTGCAACTCATTCCGCCTTGTCCCATTTTAGAGAGCTATTCTCAGGAAGGCAGCGCCTTTGCACTTGATCTCCTGGGGGAGATGAGGGACACGCCCGTGCTGGTCGTCTCTGCTCATGCCGGAGAGACCTTCCTGGGGGTGGCTCTTTGCCGGGAGGGCTTCGAGGCGGAGGAGCTGGTGGAAAGCCAGGTGATGGGCAAGCACTCCAAAGGCGGCTGGAGCCAGAAGAGGTTTGAGAGGCTGCGTGAGGAGGATATCAAGAGCCATGTCGATCTTGTGCAGGAAAAACTGGCTGCCTTGATGGGCAAGTATAAAACCCTCCTCAAGTATGCCGTGCTATCGGGAGAGGAGAGCCTCATCCGTCAGATCGCCCCAGGCATTGGTCTACCCGTGGTAGAGAGACGGTTGGAGCGGCACGACGGGAGAAAGACTGAGGAGATCTTAGAAGAGGTTTATGGCTTTACCTGCTACAGAATTGAGACCTGAAAACAAAAAAGAGCTGAACGATCCGGAAGAGCTCTCCCGCTACTGGGACTGGCATGTGAGGAGAAAGGTGGCCTGGAGTGCCGATACATCAGAGAAGATAGTGGACGCACTGGCCCGGGACAGGGTGCAATGGGTGAGGGAAGCAGTAGCCGGCAACTCGAGAGCAACGCCCCAGGCGCTGGCCCGACTGGCCGAAGATAGCTCCGGATACGTGCGGTCGGCGGTGGCATTGAACAGCCGTGCCACAAGCGAGATTTTGGAGATGCTGGCAGCAGATGAGATGGTGGACTATGACTGCACCCTGCAGAAGAATCGCTATCTAGTAAGGGAGGCAGCGGCAAAGAACCAGCAGGTCAATTCCCGGACACTGGCCTTTCTCGCCCGCGACTCAGAGGAGCATGTTCGAGCCGCAGCAGCATCCAATCCCCTTCTATCTGTGGAATCGATGAGCAAGATGGTCAAGGATGTGTTCTGGGAGGTGCGAAACAACATCGCCAAAAACCCGTCCACCCCTGTGGAGCTGCTCACCTATCTCTCTATGGACAGGATCATGGACGTGCGGGCCACGGCGGCGCAAAATCCCCGCACGCCCGCGGCGGTGCTGGCCGTTCTGGCTGCCGACAGGAGCTGGGAGGTAAGGGAGGCGCTGGCCCGCAATGAATTGCTGGAGGGCAAGATCCTGGATGAACTCTCCGGCCACTGGTCCTGGATGGTGAGGGTGGCGGTGGCAGAGAATCCCAACGCATCCACTGAGACGCTGAAACGACTAGCCGAGGACCAGGATCAGAGCGTGCAGAAGGCGGCCAGGAACTGGAGAATATGATATTATTATCATTGGTTTTGATAGTTACCCGGACAGTCTGGCCCAGGCCAAAGGTTGATTCTCCACAGGCTATCCCCCTCAGTCCGAGGGTTAAGGATCTTGGTTCAAGATCCGATTTAGTTTTCAAATTTCCGGCCTTCCAACTGGCACTTTCAGCCGAATTTGAAAATCCTTTTCCTTGATTTATATAGCTATTTGCAGCAACAGTGGGCCTGATTCATCCCCGGACTAAAGGCACGGGGTCTTCTTGGCCCCTACACCCCATTAGAGAAAAGCACGATCTCGAAAGCATTTTAGACTTTGATGAATCTCGCCTCAAATTAAAAATAACAGAACCACAAGAGCATGCATTTATATAGAAGTTCAAACAACATCTAGCTGTTAAATTAAGTATCGGTTGAGGTAATTAATGTCTGGACAATTTAGTGGCACACCCATATACATTCTCAGAGAAGGCAGCCAGAGGACAGCCGGAAGAGACGCACAGAGATCGAACATCATGGCAGCTAAGGCCGTTGCCGGCGCAGTGAGGACCACTCTCGGCCCCAAGGGCATGGACAAAATGCTGGTAGACACCATGGGCGACGTTGTGATCACCAATGACGGCGTCACCATTCTTAAAGAGATGGATATCGAGCATCCTGCCGCCAAGATGATGGTGGAGATCGCCAAGACCCAGGACCAGGAAGTCGGGGATGGCACGACTACTGCCGTTGTGCTGGCCGGGGAATTGCTCAAGCAGGCCGAGGAACTGCTGGAGCAGGAGATTCATCCTACTGTAATTGCAGCAGGCTACAGAGCTGCAGCAGACAAGTCAATGGAGATTCTCAAGGGCCTAGCCGTAAGCGTCTCAGCAAAAGATGAAGATCTTCTCAGGAAGATCGCCGTCACGGCCATGACCGGCAAGGGCTCTCAATCGGCCCGCGATGAGCTGGCTGCCATGGCGGTAAGAGCCGTTCGCGCTGTGGTGGACGAGGACGGGACTGTCGATACCGACAACATCACCGTGGAGAAGAAAGTTGGGGGCGGAATCACCGACTCCATGATGGTGAACGGAGTGGTCATCGATAAGGATCGGCTTCACCCCAACATGCCCAAGTCTGTTGCCGATGCCAGGATCGCTCTCCTGAATGCCGCTGTGGAGATCGAGAAGACAGAGGTTGATGCCAAGATTCAGATCACCTCTCCGGATCAGCTCCAGGCTTTTCTGGATCAAGAGGAGAACATGCTGAAGGGCATGGTCGATAGGATCGCTGCCACGGGCGCCAATGTACTGTTTGTCCAGAAGGGCATCGATGATCTGGCCCAACACTTCCTGGCCAAGGCCGGTATCTACACCGTGCGCAGGATTAAGAAGAGCGACATGGAGAAGCTGGCACGCGCCACGGGTGGAAGAGTCGTCACCAGCATCCACGAGATCTCCAAGGAAGACCTGGGCAAAGCGGGCCTGGTCGAGGAGAGGAAGGTCTCAGATGAGAAGATGACCTTCGTGGAAGATTGCGAAAATCCCAAGTCGGTATCCATCATCCTGCGAGGCGGAACAGAGCACGTGGTCGATGAGCTGGACCGGGCCATGGAGGACGCGCTTCGCGTTGTCGGCGTGGCTGTGCAGGACAAGCTGCTTGTTGCCGGCGGCGGCGCACCTGAGGTAGAGCTGGCTCTCCGGCTTCGAGCCTATGCTTCCACCGTGGGGGGACGCGAGCAACTGGCCATCGAGGCCTTTGCCAATGCCATGGAGGTCATACCCAAGACACTGGCCGAGAATGCCGGCTTAGACCAGATCGATTCTCTGGTGGCGCTAAGAAGCCAGCATGAGAAGGGCATGAAGACCGCCGGCCTGGACATGGACACCGGTAAGCCCGTGGACATGCTGAAACTGGGCGTTGTTGAGCCGCTCAGGGTTAAAACCCAGGCCATCAACTCGGCAGCCGAGGCCGCCATCATGATTCTGCGCATCGATGATGTCATCGCCTCCAAATCAGGTGGACCGGGCGGCATGCCGGGCGGCGCGGGCGGGATGCCCGGCGGCATGGGTGGAATGGGCGGAGAGGACTTCGAGTAGGTCCTAACCCCATTTTCTCATCCTTTTTCTAATGAGAATCTCGGTAATCCTCGCTCACCCCCGTCCGGGTAGCTTCAATCATGCCATCGCAAAGACAGCGGTGCAAGCGCTTGTGAAAAATGGCCATCAAGTCGCTTTTCATGACCTCTACTTGGAATCCTTCGATCCCATTCTTTGCTTTGCAGAGATTGCCAAAGATGCGCTGCTTGACGAAGCTATCGAAAATCACTGCCGGGAGCTGGCTATGGCAGAAGGGATAGTAGTAATTCACCCCAACTGGTGGGGCATGCCTCCTGCCATTCTCAAAGGCTGGGTGGACAGGGTCATCCGGCCCGGCCTTGCCTATGAGTTCCTGGAAGGCGACAGCGGCGAGGGAGTGCCACACGGACTGCTCCGGGCCGGGCGGGCAATCGTCTTCAACACATCCAACACCTTTTCCGAGAGGGAGAAAAACGCTTATGGCGATCCTCTGCAGACCATTTGGAAGAACTGCATCTTCGGATTATGCGGCATCGCAGACTTTCACCGCAAGACCTATAACGTGGTAGCGACCAGCACACCTGAACAACGAGCAGCCTGGTTGGATGATGTCCGGGCGATAGTTAACGAAAATTTTCCAGGATAAAGCTTGCAGCCATCTTATCGAGTGACTATTTCAAGCCGATAGTCGAACATTTGGCCAGCAGTCCAGTCGAATTCCGTGACTGTCATCTTCGTCTTGTCCTCCCACGGATCTGAAGTAGAACTGCCTGCGAGAAAATAGATATACTAGGAGGAGATATGGCTGAAAAAAACCGAGCCCAAGGCAAAAGCAAAAAAGCGATGACAAAAAAGGCAAAGCTAAAAAAGAAGGAAGTGAAATCATGAGCGAAGCTAGAGACAGAAAAATGAAACGCGAGCGCAGATTCGAAATGCAGAAGGCCGAAAAAGTCCTGCGAGCGTGCAGGAGCAGGAGAGGTTATGAGCTCTTTCAAGAGCAGGAGAGAAAAAAGCAAAAATAGGAGCGAGTGGGGCTATTTGGGCGGATCTTCTCTTTTTTGCTGATTATTGGCGATTTTTAATACCATTAAGCAGGAAAGAATCTGTACAATAATAATCAGCGCCTCATGGGCAATAGGTTCTTCAGGGATAATCGTAGTTCTCCGTTCGTTCGTCCTCTGTGCACTCTGCGCCTCTGTGGTTTTATTTATTCGAATACCCCGATGCTTGCATCGGGGATGGTCATGAAAACCGACTTAACCTGAGAAGCATATCTTTAAAAAATGGTTGAACTTGAACGTGCGAATCATTGTGTCTATAAAATTCGCTATCATATGGTT
>JAPKYC010000196.1 GCA_026394505.1 Methanothrix sp. | reverse complement strand
TCATCCCTACATGAGGCGCAAGATTATCTTCGGCCACAGAAACTACGACTCAGTTCTTCGTGCCATGCAACGGCATGAGCCCTTTGCCGTCATGAGCGGCTTCATGCCCTCCGGCAGAGCTCATTTCGGCCACATGATGGTCATGAACGAGATCATCTGGCACCAGCAGCAGGGAGGGGACGCTTTTGCAGCTATTGCCGACATGGAAGCTCATGCCGTGCGAGGCATCAGTTGGGAGAAATGCAGAATCCTAGGCATCAACGAGTATATCCTCAGCCTTATCGCCCTGGGCTTTGAGCCGAAAGAAGGCAGCCATATCTATTTTCAGTCGGAGAACTACAAGATGAGGAATCTGGCCTTTGAGTTGGGCAAGGAGGCCAACTTCTCCGAGGTCAGTGCTATCTATGGATTTTCCGGCGAGACCCATATCTCTCATATGGAGAGCGTCATGGCCCAGTGCGCCGACATTCTTCATCCTCAATTAGAGGAATTCGGCGGACCAAAGCCCGTGGTCATCCCGGTGGGGGCGGATCAAGACCCTCACATCAAGCTTACTCGCGACCTCGCCTACCGCATGAGAATGTTTCTGGTGGAGCTACGCAAAGATTACATCAGCATCCGGGGCAAGGCGGCCAGCCCGGAGCTGATGCAGGCGGCGGAGTTGGCTTTGAAGGAAACCGGATGTGGCAAGGTGAAGCGGTACGAGGAGCACATCGATGTTACAGAGATTCAAGATAGAGATGGCCTGGGCTCGGGTGCCCTCTTAGAAGCAATCGAGCGGCTCATAATAAAATTGGAAATTGAGCATGGGCATTACGGCTTCATCCCTCCTGCTTCTATCTACCACCGGTTCATGACCGGCCTGACCGGAGGTAAGATGTCCTCCTCCAAGCCGGAGAGCCATATCGCTCTCACGGAAGATCCCAAAGAGGCGGCCAAGAAGATCATGCGGGCCATCACGGGTGGCCGGCAGAGCCTAGCCGAGCAAAAGAAGCTGGGAGGCGAGCCGGAAAAGTGCTCCATCTACGAGTTTTTGGTCTTCCATCTCTCCCAGGACGACAATGAACTGCAGGAGCTGGATGCACAATGCCGCTCGGGCAGGCGCATGTGCGGAACATGCAAGAAGGATGTGGCGGAGAGGATCGAAAGATTCCTGGGAGAGCACCAGCAGGCGCGCGAGGCGGCAAGGGAGAGGCTGCCGGAGTTTGGAATTAAAAACTAAGGGCTGAACCTCTCAGGGATAAATTTATGTATGATAAAATGGTATTTTACATCATTAATTGGCGGAGATGATGACTATGAGAGTTATTTTGTCTATTGCGTTCATTGTGCTTTTTTTTGTCTTTGGTGCATTGGGTAATGCAGATGCCCTTGCATCCCAAGCAGAGCCCTCAACTTCCTCAATAACGGTGCTAATTATAGTAGTCCTGATTCTGGTTCTTTTTGCTGCTATCCCCCTATTGCTAAATATGCACCTAGCACACAAACACCTTGAAAGAACCGATGCGGTTCTGGGAGTATTTCTTGAGAAGCACCATGAAGATCTTGGCGACGATACGGCTCTGCAAATCATAAAGGAATATATCAACGCAGAACCAGGTGGTGCGCCAGGAACTACTCGAGGAACAATGGCTCTCGCCATCATATTGATTGTAGGCATATGTTTGTTTTTTTTGATGGTGTATCCTTCTGATTTCTCTTCTAATAATCAGATCGTTAAAGATGTGATTCTGACTTTAACGGGAGCTTTAACATCGATAGTTGGATTCTATTTCGGAGGCAAAGGATCCACAGAGCTAAAACCCACCGAGCTAAAACCATCGGAGCCCAAACCCCCGGAGCCAATCAAACCGGACCCGAATGCACCCGGATCTGTGCCCACTCAGCCGATAAAGCCGGAAAGATATACCATAAAGGAAGACTTCACCCATCAAGACAAGCAATACCCTAAAGGCACCATAATGGATCTGGCAGACATTCCCGAGGAAATCCGCAAAGACTGGATCACGAATAACAAGATAGAGTTTTATGTTGGAGATATGGTGGAAGATATCCATAAAGATCTCATCCAAGGGGATAACAAACCCAAACCGGGATGGTACAGGATAAAATCCAATTTCCGCTACAATGATGATAGATATATCGCCGGCAACACCATTAATTTGAAGGACATTTCTGCGAGAGTACTGGCAGGATGGGAAAAGAGAGGTTGGATAGAGCCCTACTCTGGATCGTTGGCGGCGCCCTAATTTCCTTTCTTTTTCTCGCATACTGCAATCCCAAAAATCACCGTCTCCGGGTAGTTGCCCGTCTCGTCCTTCTCCAGGTACTTGACCATATCCCAAACGTTCAGCAGTGCGACCGCAACACCTGTCAGGGCTTCCATCTCCACGCCCGTCTTTCCCACGGACGTCACAGTGACTGTTGCCCGGACTTGCCCCTCCTCAATCTCAAAACTCACCACCAGTCCGCTGATGGGAATCTGGTGGCAGAGGGGAATCAAACGGGGCGTGTCCTTGACTGCCAGGATGGCTGCCAGCCTGGCAGTGGTGAGAACGTCCCCCTTTTTCACCCGGCCTTTCTTTATGGCCTCAATCGTGGCCTCATGCAGCCGGATCGATCCCCTGGCGGTGGCCTTTCTGAAGACGGGCGGCTTTTCCGTGATATCCACCATTCCCGCCAGCTTCTCTTCTTCCGCCAAGATCTCACAGCCTCATTGCCAGGGGAATCTTCTCGATCACGTCTGTGGCAACCATGCCGAAATCCTTCTCAGGATAGACCAGATCGCCTGCCCTGCCATTGACAAAGGCGGCTGCCGTTGCCGCCCGCAGGGCCGAGGTTCGAGCGTAAAATGCGGCCGTAATTCCCGCCAGGACGTCGCCCGTTCCGCCCACGGTCATGCCCGGATTTCCTGTGGTATTGGCTCGCACCACCTCTCCGTCCGAGATCAGATCGACCTTGCCCTTGAGCAGGACCACCAGGCCGCTTTCGCGGGCATATTCTTTAAGCGGCTCTACCCTATCCCTGTAGTCCAGATCGACCAGAGCAACGCCGCTGATTCTCTTAAACTCGCCGGCATGAGGCGTGACAATGCCTCTTAAGGGCAGATCCGGCTGCAGGGCATCGGCATCGATAACCGTCTTCTTGCAGAGGGGCATGATCTCGGCCAACGCGGCCCTGGTCTCAGCATGCCTTCCCAGTCCCATGCCCATGACCACCACATCATGCCTGGCAATCTGCTTTTCAAGAACCGGCATGTCCTCGGGGCGGAGGTGATCACCCGACAGCTCCTGAACAATCAGGTTGGGTGAATAGGAGGAGATGGTCCGGGCGGCAGCTTTCGGCGCAGCCACGGTGACAATGTCCGCTCCCGCTCGGAGAGCGGCCAGGGCTGAGAGTGCCGGAGCGCCGGTGTACGGCCCGCCGCCGATCACCAGTATCCGTCCGGAGTCGCCCTTGTGGCTCTCCTGGGACCTTCTTCCCACCAGCCACAGATCGCCCTCTCCCACGAAGAACTCTGCCGCCGGTGGTATTCCTATATCCGCTACGACGACATTGCCCGTCATGTCCGGTTTTTGCCGGTGAAATGTTACTGTGGCATCGGCCCTCACCACCTTGTTGGTTCCCTGGCCGCTGGGAACATCGACCGAGATCACCGGCTTTCCAGAGGAATTGATGGCATCAATGGCCTGGGCCTCCAGGCCTTTGATGCTGCCGTGCACGCCCGTGCCGAAGATGGCGTCTATTATCAGGTCGCATTTTTCCAGGGTCAGATCTATGCTATCCATAATCACGCGCAGGTCATAGCCCAGTCGCTCCAGAATTTCCCAATTCCTCTTTGCCTCCTCTGTGGCGATATCTTTGGAACGGCCCAGGAGGTAAACGGTTACATCAAAGCCGACCAGGTGGCGAGCGGCGACAAAGCCATCGCCGCCGTTATTGCCACGGCCGGCAACGATGGCGATCCTCTTTCCCTGTGCCCTGGCCATAACCGCACGAGCTAAGGCTGCACCCGCATTCTCCATGAGCTGCAAGGGCAGCAGGCCAAAATATCTGCAATTGGAATCAAGTGCTTTCATCTCTTCTGCAGAAATAATTCTCATAGTAATAGGATAGTGGATGAAAACATAAAACTGATGCGGTCATCCTGAGAGGTTTTGGGCCTGGCCAATTCCTTCGGAATGGATTTTACAAGGCTGAGGAGGCAGCCAAGCAAACTCTTCCCGAGAAGGAGACGGTACTGATAACCGTCGCCGACAAAGATCGACCGGGAGCACTAAGCGTTGCCCGAGAACTGTCCCAACTGGGCTTTGCCATCAAGGCCACAAAAGGGACGCATGAGTTCCTTGCAGAAAATGGAGTGAAGGCGGATCTGATCCAGAAGCTTCAGGAAGGCCGGCCCAATATCGACGATGCCATCAAGAACGGGCAGATTCAGCTCGTCATCAACACGCCCATCGGCAAAGCCAGCCAGCATGACGACTCCTATATCAGAAAGGCGGCCATCAAGTACAAGGTGCCGTATATTACCACTATCGCGGCCGCTTGTGCTGCTGCCAAAAGGATTGCCGCTTTCCGAAAGAGTCGATCGGGGGTGAAGTCGCTGCAGGAGTACCACGCCGATATCAGGTAAAATGGGGCTTTTGCGGCTCAAATCGCTTTTCGGCGTGAGTCCTCCGTGTGCTTCTCGTGCCTGCGCTGGTGGTAGTTCGTAGCCGTTTGTTATTACCAGTGGCTAACGACGTTTCAACCACAGAGACACAGAGCTCACAGAGGACGCACAGAGCGACTAACTAAAAATCAAACAGCGACTTCTGCTTCTGCTCTTTTTGCCCCTCCCCACCAAAGCTGAAGAGATTGCTCTGCCCCCTTCTCGGGCACAGCCGCTCCTTTGTGACCCCAAAGCTCTCGAAGATGCGCAGCACGGGCGGCAAGATCTGCTTTTCCACGTAGTACTCTGTGTCCAGAGGCATGTTCTTCTCCAAAACAAAGGCAGGGTCCTCTGCCCGGTTCACGAACAGCTCTTTGTTCTTTTTGCCCCTCTTTCCCTGGACGATGACAAAGGGCACCCTGTCGCCCACGCCCGGCACAGTTCCGCCCCGCTCTCTGATCTTCTCCACCAGTTGAATATGCGGCTGCTTGTTCTTGTAGGAGGCGGAGCTCTTGGTGTAGCGGCGCGTCAGAGTGAGGTCCTCCAGGAGGGACGGGTCCAAAGAGAGATCCAGATTCTGCAGCCGGAGCACCACGGAGCGGACGTGCTCTACCGCCTCCTCCACTTTGCCCTCTTTTAGCACTAGCTCCAGGCAGGTCTTGAGCGTCTTCGAGGTCAGACCGCACCAGTCCCGTCGCACCGTCTCCATGCCTCTCACCTTGATCTTATCCTTCCAGCCGTCGCCCTCCGGCTCGAAGACCCAGAGGGCGTAGCGCTTCTTGGCCAAAAATATGCCGCGCCTTGCGAAGGCCTCGAAGACCAGCTCCATGGGCTTTGGAAGTGAAGATGTGACCGTTTCTGCAATCTTTCTGCCGATCAGCTCGGCGTCGTCAAGCGAGATTGCGCCAGCCCCTGGTCCCGCGGGCCGCAGGCGCACAAAGACGCTGTCCGTGTCCCCATAGACCACAAAGAGGTCAAAGCATTTCTCTGCCGCCTTTCCGAAGGGCAGGGCATCCTTGAAGACCACCTCTCCGCCTATCACGTAGGCTGAGCCGATCTCATCAATGATCTTCTTGGTGCGCAGAATGTTCTCCCTGCCAAATGACGTCACGGCATTGGCCAGTGCCAGGCTGTAGAGCCGGGCACGGGCGTAGCCTGAGTAGCCGTAAAAGCTGTTGAGCAGAATCTTCATGGCGTTTTGCTTGGCATCCAAAAAGCGGCGCTCGTCCTCGCCTGCCTTCTTCATCAGATTTTTGGTCGCTGTCCTCTCATCGAGCAGCTCTCGCAATACGGCAGGCATGATTCCGGGCGAGACCTGAGGCGAGACGAACCTGCCCCCTGAGGGAGAGGTTATGATGTCTTCACCCCTGTCCGACTTTGCCACACTGTCTGCGGCCGGTGAACCCGGTGTCAATACGGTCGTGTAGCAGAGGTTATGGGCCATCATAATGGTAGGATAAAGGGACTTGTAGTCCAGGATGACCACATCCTCCACCAACCCCTTCTCCGGCACCAGGACGGCTCCTCCTTTCAGGCCCTCGTTCTCCACATAGCGCTCATCCGAGACCTCTGCATCGGGCTTGGGCGGCACCACCCTTCCCCTTTCCCGGAAGCGGCGCCTGAGCAGGTTCTCCACCATCCCCGACTGCCCGCCGTTCACAACGTCCTGCAGCAATGAGCCACTGGCCCGGGAGAGGGCGATGTACTTGTCCATAAGCCGCAGGTCGAGGAGCATGTGCAGAGCCAGTACGGCATCTCGGCGAGAGTAGCTGATGAAGCGGGATAGACCCTCTCCCTCCTCCGCCCAGAGGGCCTCGATCTCTTTGGGGTCCACATCGTATTTCTCCATCTTGAGAAGCTCGGCGGCTGCGTTTCGAAGGGTGTACTGCTTGAGGCTGTAAGAGGAGCGAATGATGGGCAAGAGGTCCACCACCACCCGACCGGTAATGGAGACGTCGGTTCTGTTTACGATCTTTCTCACATACCAGGAACTGCCGTCCCGGCCCACCCGCGCCTCCACGTGCTTTTGCCTACACCTCTCCTGCAGATAGGGAAAATCGAACTCATTGGAGTTGTAGCCGGCCAGGATATCCGGATTGTAATCCCGAACGATTGATGCAAACTGGGCGATTAGATCGTACTCATCTTGGCAGGCTCTTGTGTCCAAACGAGGGCAGTAGATATTCTTTCCCACCAGCACCAAGTCCTTTTGGCCCTGATACGCAGGCAGAAAGGCCATGCTGATTAAAATGACGGGCGACTTTTCCGCCCTGGGCATCTCCCCTTGATCGGGCAGGCACTCGATATCAAAGCTCATAAAGCGCAGCGGTGCATTGGTCTCATGCTGCACCGGATGCAGAGCCTCAAAGTGTATCAGCGGCAGGGGTGAGGCGGCAGAGGCGGCTCCCGCTGCGACGCCGCCAGCGGTCCATTCCGGAAGAGGTGCTTCCACCCATCCCATGCCGCCTAAAGAGCAGTCGATGAGAAACCTGTTTTTGAATAGGATGTCCGTCTCGTAGACGGCCTTGATGCCGGCCACCTCTTTTGCCCTTTCCCTGAGACTTCTCACCTCTTTAGGGTCGTGGGTGGTGATCTTGAGCATCTTCTGGGGTGAAGCCTGAAAGCCGATGGGCAGAAAGCGCTCCACCTCCTCTACCTCCAGTCCCTGTGCCAGAAGATCCACCAGGGCGCTCTTTTGAAGGTTTTCCTCCACGCCCGCATAAAAGTAGGGGCGAAAGCCTGCCACCCGGCAGGTAACGCTCCCTCCCTCCGGGGTAGTGCCGAAGAGCTGCACCAGAGGATTTCTCTTGGAATCGTAGGTGTAGTTGGCGTCCAGGATCTGGAAGATCATCGCCTATAAATGAAAATTTCGGCTTAAATAGCTTGCTTCTAGAAGGTTGCTTCGTGTACTAAACTTATTAATTAAATCATTTTAATCAAATACTCTGAATGTTAACAACTCCTCCTCAGTCCATATGTGATCTGTGATACCAGCCGCCATCATAGGCGTCTTTTGCAGCCATCTTCGATTATCCTCCTTGACTTCCAATTCTGACTTCAGGCTGCTATTAGGTTTTACAAAATGATATATTGCTGAATATAAAATAACATGGAAATTCCTGTGCAATGGTACATTTCACGTCTGGGGACTAAATTCGTGATTATAGGCGGTGTTAAGAGGCAATATCATCTTTTCGAGAATAACCATTTATCCTGCAATCCGCAAGCATAAACGGTTCTCGGTAGCGATGCTGGAAATGTGCGGTTCATAGATCCCAGGATAGCAACATCGCATGGATTGGAAACCAGAGAACTTTGGGTCTCCAATGCGGGACGGAATAAGTTTCGCAGGCGATTACTTGCTCACGACTGGTTGTACAAGAAATATCGAGGAAAAGTTACTGAGCCTTCAAGAACTCCTTTTGAGCGGCATCGGCTTCGGCACGAGTCTGATCGGCTTCTTTGAAGGCACCAATCATCTGATCGTGATATTCTTGGGCCAATTCCGCGAACTTAATTACTTGATCGTGGTAATTAGATGCCTGATCTCTCAAGGCTTGCGCTTCATCGAGAAGCTTCCTCAGCTCCTCATTCTTCTCAAGCTGCTCTTTTCTTCCTTTGAACTCTGCGCGCAGGGCAGCAATTTTATCGACCAGCTGCTTTTCCTTATCCGGGCTCAAAACCTCCGTTTGTTGCCGAAACTCCAGATGATCTATCTCGCGGCACGGATCTCTAATGGAGCGCTCACCGGTGAGGTTGTACTTCTTTCGGATATCGTCTATCCTTGCAGAGAGCTGGTTGATTTCCTCGTTGGACTCATCCCTCTTCTTCTTGGACTGTGCCACATTCTTGTTACTCTCGTCCCGCAGCTTCTTGAACTCTTGGGCCTTGTAAATCAGCCCTTCAGTGGCCCTGTTGAGCTCATTTCGCTTGGCGGCCCATTTGCTCGCTTCGGCATTCAGTTGGCTTCTTCTATCCTTGAAGGCAAGGGACTCCTGTCTGAGTTTGCCTCTCTTATCTTCCAGTTCTGCCAGCATCTCCCGTATGTCCTCCTTTTCCAGTCCGCGACTGGGGTTTTATCCCACCGAAACCTAAAATCGGGAACACTTCGCTGAGTGGCAAAACTAATAGAGTACGCCAGAAGATTTATAGTTTCTGTCAATTTTTATAGTGGGGATCGCTGACTCCGCTATTTCATAGAACCCTAACCAAGTCCAAAGAGGCATACAATTTTAGCGAATGAAAACAAAGGCTGGGTATGAGTTTATGGAGATGATAAATGATGAAAACGTCTCTGGGGGCGATGACCCTTCTTTATCCCACGCCGGTCTGCGTGATAGGAACATATGATCCTTCCGGGAAGCCTAATGTAATGACAGCTGCATGGGTTGGTATCTGCTGCTCTAGTCCACCATGCATTGCCGTTTCTCTTCGCAAGGCTACCTATACCTATGGCAACATTATGAATCGCAAGGCATTCACCGTATGCCTGCCATCAGAGGACTACGCCAAGCATGCGGACTATTTCGGCTTGGTCTCAGGTAGAGACGTGGATAAATTTGCAGCAAGTGGTTTGACACCGCTAAAAAGCGAACTCGTAGATGCGCCGCTGGTAAAGGAATTTCCGGTAGCTATTGAGTGCAAGCTGCATCGCTTCGTTGAAATCGGTCTCCACACCGAATTCATAGGCGAGATCCTGGATGTCAAGGCTGACGAGTCGTGTCTGGGGGCCGATGGTCTGCCGGATATTGAGAAGATTCGACCAGTTCTGTTTTCTCCGGAGGGGCGCAAATATAATGGCGTGGGAAGATTCATTGGCAAAGCTTTCTCCCTGGGAAGAGAGCTTATGAAGCCCTGAAGTTTTCTTTTTTCAAAGGCGGAGCTACGTGTCTCGGAGGTGGCTGCATTGAAGGTGGAACATCTAGACCGCGTAGGAGGATACCTGCACGTCGTGGACGGCAAAGGAAGTAAACCGCGCACATCCATCTTCCCCAAACCTGTCCTGGATGCCCATCTTCAGGGTCGGGACGGCGGATATGTCTTTGAGGACAGAGATCATGTTCATATCTATACCAGACAGATTCAGAGGATGCTGGATGAAGCTGCTGAGAGAGCCGGACTCCAGGAGACAAGGATGGGCAAATTGAGGCAACAGATGAGGACACCCTGCATCAGATAAGCGGGCTGGCAAGCTCTCAGCAAAAAACTATAAGTATTAATCGCGCATATAAGATGAGCCACGTCTTGCGCTGTGAGAACCGCGGCGAATCGCTGATATAGGCATTCGCTAAAGCACAAGCAAAAAATTATATATAGAGAAGGACTTTAAAATGAAATATTTGTTTATTGCATTGATGTGGGCAGGATACTGTTCACTTCATAGTTTCCTGATTAGTATCAGATTTACAGATCTAATGACTCGTTTATTAAAGAATTATGATTCTCTATCCTTTTTTGGTATTCGCCAAGCATTAAACTTTGGAAAAATAGAGAAAAAAAATCCATCTGAGGAAGTTAAGAAAAATGGATTATTAGGAATAATAAGGCATCCGATGTATTTAGCTTTAATAATAATTTTATGGTGCCAAATCTTCACGATGTCTGATATAGTTGTAAACACAATTTTAACGATTTATATTATTATAGCGACGAGACTTGAAGAAAAGAAACTTGCATTAGAATTTGGTGATACTTACGTTAAATATCAACAGGAAGTACCAATGTTTATTCCATTTAGTAAAAATAAAGTTAAGTAGTTTAAATTATTAATCAGATTCCCATACAAGGGTGCTGTGGATCGGTGCTGATCCGCCTGAGACTCGATTATATTATTCTCAGGTTGTTCTTTGACGAATATTATAAATATATTCGCAGTCATGCGACGCTGCTACGTTTTCCCATCCACAAGTGGAGGGAAACTCCGCCGCTGCCCCGCGTTTAGTTGTTGCCTGCGAAAAAAAAGGATGTAGCACCTTCTTTAGTACCATTGTAGAATCCGTTTAGATCCTCCTAAATCAACAAAACGGGGGAAGTTCCTGTGCAATGGTACATTTCACATCCGGGGATAAAATATCATCTTTTCTTCAGGGAACGAAATGGGGCAGGAGGACACGAGTAAAAATGCGTCTTCGCTTGTCGATGGCCGCATTTTTCAAGTGTCTGACCTTGCTACTGAAGGATCCACTCCTAAATAATGGAGGATTATCATGTCTTCTTAAGGAGGAAATGGTTGTATCCCGTCAGATCAATTATGCTTGTTTTAAAATAAGTTTAATTTATTATATAATTTTATATCTATTCGCAACAAATGTAGTAAGTAGATTTGGCAAATATCAGAGAGCTAGGACATCATCCCCGCCGATGGCCTCATTATAATCATATGGTCGTGCAGTCTGGTCATAGATAGCTCTGGAGCAGGGACGACTCGTGTTCGCGAGGTCGAGAAGGCTGCACTGAACCTGGTATGTGCCGAAATGCGATAGGCTGTCTCTCACGATGTCCAGAGTGGCCTTTCGGTTTTCGCGACTCTCCGCAGCCGTCAGGTCCAGGACATTGTGCTCTTGGCGCTGTGAGCAAATGGCATTGTGGGGCTCCTCTATGAAGCTCTACAGCCAGTCGGAAAGCCAGGTGGTAGCGGCGGGCATAAGAATCATTCATGCCTTGTTGAACACCCGTCATTCTTACTGAAGCTACTCACGGCTCACTAAAGGCAGCAAGGCATCCTTCGCGAGAGTCATGTAGAGACGAAGGAGAACCTAATTTGGCTCTCGCGCCACCCCTCAAATTAACGTTGCGAAAAGATGCCCGCGATATTTATCCATAGAGAAAAATCGCTATTCTATTATTAGTAAGAAAACGCCGAGGGTGGGATTCGAACCCACGATCTCCGGAGGAGAACAGGTTTAGCAAACCTGCGCCTTACCAGGCTAGGCAACCTCGACTTGCCTCAAGAACTTGACCGTCAGGCTATTTAAATTCTGCGTTTGCCGCCCGGTAGATGTATCGAATTCCACTTCCAGCAGCATCACTCTACGCACAAAAGCAGGTCCTTGCTGGTGATAATCCCTACCAGAGCGCCATCCTTCATCACCGGCAGCCTTCTGACATTATGCTCTCGCATCAATCTAGCCGCCTCCCTTGTGGTGGCATCAAGGTCAATGGTGACAAGCGGACCTGCCGTCATGATATCCGTGACCGCTATCGACGCCGGGTCCCGGCCTTCGGAAAAGACCTTGAGAAAGATCTGGCTGGTGGTAACGATTCCCAGGCACTCCTTGAGAAGTCCGTCCCTGGCCACCAGCACGCAGCCCTCCTTCTCCGCCGCCATTCGCTTTACGGCCTCCAGCACCATGGCCTCCGGGCGCACAGTGGCAATGGGATAGCTCATCAGATCTCGAACCTTCATAGCCGTCACAATCCATTATTAACAGATAAATCTGATCCATTTTGCGGAGCCGTTTGTCCGGCGAGCTTTTTTTAGCGGTTCTTGAACCGAGGTGCCTCTCCGTTCGTACTCTGTGAACTCTGTGGCTCTGTGGTTGGATCGTAGTAGTAGTAGCAGCCATTGGCTAAAACCCAAGGGTTACGGACTGCCCACTACAGAGGCACAGAGGACTTCACAGAGAAGGAGACAAGAAAAGAAAAAAAGGCGGAAAGCTCCATTCAGAGCTCTCCCCACTCCAGCTCCAGCCCCACGGCCGGCTGCTCCAGGCCGAAGCTCTTCAGCACCAGAGGGTGCAGCTCTCCGAAGCATCCGATCCTGCGGCCCCCGGCCAAAAGATCGCCGCCCCTGCCGGGCAGAAGCGCCCCGTCCTGAGAAGGAACAATCTCTGCCGTAATGGCCAGCTCCCGCAGCACGGCGTCGACGGCCGAGCGGATCTCCGAGAAATTAGCGCCGCTGTCAATGGATGCTGCGGCTAGATGCATGCGGGTCTTCTTCTCCACCACCACGTCCCCGGCGGCAAATATCCTCTGGGGCAGAGGATGATGCTGGTTCATGGCAAAGATCTCCAGGAGGCTGGAGAGAAGCGAGGTGCGAAGGATTGTGTGCAGCTCGCTGATGGGGTGGCGCACGGCAACCGCCCCGGCGCGCTGCGGCGAACGCCTCATCCACTGGAAATGCACCTTCTCATTGGTCAGGGTGAAGGGCATGGTCTCCAAATATCCCAGACCGGCCATTACCTCGCGAATCTCGACTTTACGCACCTCGGTAGGGTGAGCGCGGCCCACAGTCACCGTCCGAGGTAGCCGCGCCTCCAGTCGATCAAAGCCATAGGCCTTGGCCGCGTCCTCGAAGATGTCCCAGGAGTGCATTATGTCCGCCCGGTAGGCCGGAACCAACACCCTCACCGTTCCACCCTCCGCTCTTGCCCCAAAGCGCATCCTTTCCAGACATTCGGCCAGCTCCTGCGCTGTCAGATCAAAGCCAATAAGCCGGTTGGCCTCCGCCGCTTCAACCGTCCAGGCAGAAGGCTGCAGATTGGGAGAGATGAAATCGCCCTCGCTCCTCTTAACCAGAACGCTCTCGATCCTGCCCCCCCTCTCCGCCAGGGAGGTTACTACTATATTCAGGGCTTTGTGCACCATGCCGTCCGTTCCCGTAACGTCGATGAACAGATCCTCGGTCTCCTCGGTGACAGAGGTCAGCTGGCCATTGATGATAGGCGGAAAAGAGAGCACCTGATCTTTGGAATCAACAATGAGGGGAAAGCGATCGCAACCCTTCAGGATATGGCCGTAACCCTGCCCCTTGGGATGCCTTATTATGATATCCTTCATGCTCATCTCTTCAGAGAAGTCCAGGGGCACGAACTTTCGGGCAGGATCTTCTCCAAAGTAGCGGAAGGGCGGCGTGACACGAGAGAGGTCATGCACGCCTATGGCCACCTTGCGTCTGTTTCTGCCCGGGCCCCAGTGCAGATCCTCTTGCAGGCCCATGAGCGACTCAATGGCCTCGCTCTTGAACGATAGGCCCCGCACCACGGCGCAGCCGATGATGGGGCGCACCGATTTTACCGATTCCTCCACCTGCAGGACGATTGGGCCCCTCTCAATAGGATACTCCACCAGGCCCGTCTTGATGTCGAGGAAGCCCTGCATGGCCCTGGCCACGCCCTCGGCGCTGTAGAGATCAGGCCGATCCGGGAAGAACTCCACATCCACGTGCTCCTCTTCCGCCCTCTTTCCAATGTCTGCACCCATCATGGCCAACCGGCCCATGATTGTATCGCGAGAGGCACCAATCAGCCTCTCCATGTCCTCGTAATAAAGTCTGACAACCGGCATGATTAATCCCTCAAAGCTTGATGGAAACGGGCGTTATGCGCAGCCACTCTATATCCGACTGATAGAGCAGGCGCAGGTCCTTGAGCCCTAATTTAAGCATGGCCACCCGCGATACTCCCAGGCCCCAGGCCAGCACGGGATGCTCGATGCCAAAGGGTGCCGTGACCTCTTTCCTGAAGACACCGGCTCCGCCCAGCTCCACCCACCCCAGTCCGTCTATGAAAACCTCCGGCTCGACGGAGGGCTCCGTGTAGGGGAAGTAGCCTGGCCGGAAGCGAACTTCCTCAAATCCCATCTTGGCATAAAACTCCTTCAATATGCCCAGAAGATGGGAGAAGGTCACATCCCTGTCCATTACTATGCCTTCCAACTGCTCGAATTCCGGGGTGTGCGTGGCATCTATGGCCTCCCGCCGGTAGACGCGATCTATGCCGAAGGCCTTGACCGGCGGCTCGGGGTGCTCGGCCAGATACTTGATGGTCACTCCCGTAGTATGCGTGCGCAGCACCTCCTGGCGGGCCACCTCCGGCTTCCAGCATCCGCCCCAGCCCGCAGAGCCGGCTCCCCCGCATTCATGCATCTCTTTAACGCGGGTGTAGTCGGGAATATCGGCCAGGCTGTCCA
>JAPKYC010000282.1 GCA_026394505.1 Methanothrix sp. | reverse complement strand
AGAAGGCCAAAGTGTTTAGTATCATCGCTTTTACCACAATAGAGTGAGGAAGTTTGTGATGCCTATTTTTTGGCAAAGCTTGATCAATCACTTCACCGATGCCGAGTGCATCATAGATTCCTGCCACTAGACCCAAATGTTCAACTATGCATGCAAAGATATCCGCATTCACGCTACTGCCCCGAGAGGATCTAATGGTCTTCTAATTAAAATATGTTATCTATATTGGGGGCAAAAATCCTGGGTTAAAAATCTTATAATAATAATTTTTAATTCATGCAAATCGCAATCGAGAAAATTAGCGAAATCTGGAATTTTACTGCGGATTGTGGGGTATATGATCGGGAAATATGCAATCTGTAGACATCTTCATGCTTTGAAGATCGAAGCAGCTCTTTATCGCCGCTTTTTCCAGGAAATGGATCGCTTTCGAGAATCCGGAGCTTGGTTTTAGCTATCCCATTGCTTTTTTTGGGAAGCTTATCCAGAAACTCCTGTGCATCTTCATCTATCAGCACACAGAAGTTTACCATTTCATCGCCACAAACTTGCCCCTTTTCTCAATGCGGTCCATATCCTCAAATAACCGCCGCTTTTTTCTCTCTCAATCATCTCTGCTAATAGGTGATCGTAAGTCTCTCCTGCACTCTTAAGACCTGATAGCTCTTCCCAGACGATTCTTGATACTGGAATGCGGCTGGTAGCAGGCATCCTTCCGGTCACATGCGTTGTTTTTGGCATTATTTCTTGGGCAACGCTATCTCCATGCAACGGGACCGGCCTGACTTCAACCTCGCCACTGATTTTGCGCATAGTAGCATTTTGTGTTCAATTGGGCCACGGCATTTCAGTCATGGAAAGACAGCAGCGTCCGTCAGCCGTTCGACTGTGGCTGCCTTGCCCGGCTTCCGGTCGCGCTCGTGGCCGTCGTCGGTGGGGCCGGGCCGTCCGGGGTTGCGGCGCCACTCGCCAGGGTGGACTGGATTGCTAGGCAAGCGCTCGTACTCGGGGGCAGGAGGCCGGTCGCGCCTGGTATCTGGTTGAGATGAACTCCGGATGAGGCCGGTCTTCATTTTGGACTGGCTCAATGAGAAGATGGCGAATTAGTAGACTTCGTGGTGCGTGCCAACTGCTTCAAGCAGGATGATCTCTTCTTGAGTCTCGGGATCTCGCTCGAACTCAAATACGATGCGGTATTCGAAATCGACTGTACAAGCCCAAGAACCTGCCAGGTCTCCTTTCAATTTGTGAGTATGAAGAGAGGGATGAAGTGCATCGGTAGCGAGCAGTTTCAGTGCATGTTCAATTCTCAGTTGCAGATCAGGCCTGCGTCGTATCGAGTGCTTGAAAGACCTTTTGAATCCAGGGGTCCAGACGAGAGTGTTCAATCTAACAGATCCTTCATCAGGTCTTCAAATGTGCCCCGTTTAACCTCGCCTCTTTTAAACGCACCTCTTGTTTCTTGGACCTCAGCCACCAGCTCGGCCCGGCGCTTCTCTATGATGCGCTTGTTAATCAGCTCCACCAGCATGGACTGATCATCCAGAGGCATGGACTCCACAGCTTCGATCAGATCCTGAAAGCTTAATGAATGCGCTGCACCGCTCATTAAAATGCACCTCTTTTGGGATTACAGATTGCTGTTTAAGGCATTTAACCTTTGGGTCTTGATGGACAATTCATAATCCATTGCTGTCATCCTTGCCTCGGGCTCTCGCTCCTGGCCTGCTGCCTGTGGGCCCAGCCTGGGCCGCGCTGTAGTCTGGGCGGACGGGATCGCCTGGCGGGGGGACCAGGGGACAGGAGGCCGGTCGTTCCTGAGGGCCAGAAAAGGCTGGAGTCTAGCGAAGGGGGCTTTTCCAGAGGGCCGGGTTTTGGAAACGATGACGAGTTGCGGTTAATATTAGCCGATAATTATAACCGAGCAACTACGGGCACCGCAAAGGCACAAAGCGCACAAAGGACGCACAAAGACGCTAAAAATAATCTCTGTGACAGACCCCCTATCTGCAATTGCTGCGGGGCTTTTCGCCAGGCGGGCCCGCACGCACGCGCGCGCTCGGGGGCGCAGGAGGCCGGTCGGCCTTGAGGAGCCAGGTGAGGCCACATTAGCTTCCTATAACATCACGACATCTCAATCATGCACGCTAAATCAATTGCACATTAAATGAAGAATTAGCTTTATTTTTATCGCAATACCCCGATGCTTGCATCGGGGATAAAGGGCATACGTATTCAACCTAGGTTTGGATCTGCTTAGCCTGGTTCCACATTCATGCGGCGGCGCCTTGGATGCCCCGATGCTTGCATCGGGGTGCGC
>JAPKYC010000190.1 GCA_026394505.1 Methanothrix sp. | reverse complement strand
TTCTCTTGCCGGTGCGTTCGTAGGGTCGAGCCTGAATTTGTTTTTCAGCCTCAACCTGCAATACCTCATTTAGATAACCAGCCGTTAGCTTCCTCATTGCCTCTATTGGATCGACAAGATAATCTTCTGCTAAGTCAGATAAATTCATGGCTCTGTGTCCCTCCTAAAGTTTCGACGACTTGGGGATACAGGGCTATTATAATATCTCGTGAAGAAATAACTTGCTGTTATATCGTTCGCGGCTAGTCGTTTCCTGACACGGGATATTCCTGGTATTTTACAGCAAAACTGGCACGCTACCAAAACTAGGACGGACGCGAAATAATTTCATGACTCCACAGTTTATCAGTAATACCAAAACTTATATATACTCTTATCTAAATACGTAATAGACTAAGAAAGAATTGCAGGTCTAAATTATATAGGAGGGTTGACCCTTATGTCCGGCGTAAGACCTTAATCTTAATGTGTCGATTTTTTTATTTTGCCAGGTGGTTTTTAGACTAAAACATATAACAATTAAAAATTATTTATATTAAATTGTGATCATGTGCGTGGCTTCTATTTGAGTCCTACGCCTCGGCGCTCATTTATTAGGCATATGGTGCTGTTAGATGGCGATCTTTGATGCATAATATTTAACCTCCCATTGATGTAGGTATATGTGCTTAAAAATGAAGCTGCTGATATGAGTTTATGCCAGTAAGACTTTAAACCCATATTACATAAAGAATCGTGATGTATTCGCGTCGTGCGCTTAAATTTTATTATGTAAGGATAATAGGCGCTAAGCTGTCTTAGAGATAATCCGCCACAAGATATGTATTCTATCAACGGATTTGGGCCTAAACAGATTGGTAGTCTGGTTTCTAAGGACTAGAAAGAAATTATTTTTTAGATTAGTCTAAGCCAGTAAACCCTTTGTTTACGCTAGAAAAAGTTTAAACTTGATAATTTTATATTTTAAAATATTTGGGCGCGCTCTCCATGGCCCTAGCCATAAGCTCAGCACCACTATCGATATCACTTAGGCTGAGCACTTCCACAGGAGAGTGAATATACCTTGTGGCTATGCTCAGTACTGCAGTAGGTATGCCTGCCCTTGTGAGCTGAATGACCATACCATCAGTAGCGCCAGCTTCAGCCACATTAAGCTGAATTTCTATGCCGAACTCCTTAGCTGTGCCATTTATCCAATCCATTATTGGTAGACTAGCGATTAGTCCACGGCCAGAGGCATCGGCTACTGTTACTACTGGGCCCTTGCCGATCAGCATATGTGAGTCTTTCTTCTCTATTCCAGGATGATCTCCGGGTATGGTCACATCAGAGGCTATTGCTAGGTCTGGGTTCAGGCCGAAGGCGCTAACTTTGGCTCCCTTGAATCCGATTTCCTCTTGGACAGTAGCTACAACATATATGGTGCAGTTGGATTTGGTCCGCTTCAAGGCTTCAACCATCATAACCAAGCCAGCACGATTGTCGAAAGCCTTACCAGTGACCTTATCGCCATTAAGCGAAGCAAAGCTTCTATCCATTGTTATAGGAGTGCCTTCAATTATACCAAGCTCGGCAACCTCCTTGTCGCTTTGACACCCTATATCTATGAACATATCTCGGTACTCAATTAGTTTTTTACGCTCTTCCTCCTTCATAAAATGGATTGGCTTGCTTCCTAGGACCCCCACTACTGGCCCTGAGGTCCCATGTACTATCACTCTTTGGTTGAGCAGAGTTTGGTCAAACCATCCTCCTATCTTGGCAAAATATATGAAACCTTTCTCATCAACATACTTGACCATCAAGCCAATCTCATCAGCATGGGCCTCTATCATTATGGACGGCTTTTCGCCATGTTTGATGGCGATCAAGTTGCCCAAGGCATCTGTTCTCACCTCATCCACAAGGCTAGAAATCTCTCCTCTGACGATCTCCAGTATAGCTCCTTCTCTTCCGGATATACCGTGAGCATTGCTCAATTTCTCCAACAAAGACCTTATATCGCTCATTGAATCCACTCTTTTGGCATTGGGACTTTTAAGCATTGGGATGAAAACATCAAATGGTTCGAACCTTTGCGCCCTCATTTCTGGCGCGAGTAAGCAAGACCTCTCCACCAACGTCTTTCATGGCCTCGCGGGCAGCGGCCTCGATATCCCGTCCTTGTGCATCCGTTATGGCGTACACCGCCGGCCCAAAGGAGCTGAGGCCCGCGCAGGCGGCACCAGCTTCCCTCATGGCGGCCATCAGCCGGTGAACAACGGGATGCTGCAGCATTACTTCAATCTTCTTGAAGCCGATCTCCTGCACTCGGTTAACGGCCGCACCGAACTCATCCAGGTTCTCTTCCACTAAAGAGGGCACCATGCGCACCAGGATCTGGTAGCATAGCTCATGCACCTCAGCTACAGGCAAGGGGCAGTACTCCCGGAATATGTCAACTTCCCTCTTTCCATGAGCGCCCGCAGCGACTTCGGGCAGGGCCAGGATGATCTTCCAGTCTCTGGGAAAGTCGTGGCGCATAGTGACCGATGCCGGCCGCACGCCGCCGCAGGCAGAAGAGGGAGAAAAGCTCATTTTCTCTTTTCCCGGCCCATAGCTATGCCCGCCGTCTATGAGAAAGCCGCCCGTCTCAAAGGCAGCCGTGCCGATGCCGCTGGTTCCACCCCGCGAAATGATGCGGGCGATCTCGCGCACAGAAAGGGGCTGGTAATAAAGCTCGCACAGAGCCTTTCCTGCGGCAATGCCCAACTGCGTTCCCCCGCCCAGGCCGGCATGCATTCTGTATCCGCTGCGGATTTGCAGACGCGCCCCGCCCAGATCCAGGTGTTTTTGCACCGCCCAGGCCGCAGCCAGAGCGCGATCTGCGTTCTCTCCCACAGCCACCAGATCCTCGCATCTCTGTGCCTCCAGCAATATGTTCGGCTCATCCAGAGAGACGCCCACGCCCCCGTCCACTCGACCGCTGCTGCCAGTTAAATCGGTCAGGGTCAGATGCAATCGGGAAGGCGTCTGAATCACAACCCGTCGCTCATCTAGGAAGCTGTTGTAGGGAAAGGTCTCCTTGATGGCTATGAGCGGCTGGCCATGTCGAATTATCTGGTAGCTTCTCGTGAGCATTATCTCGCGAGCAAAGACGCCAAAGGTACGGCAATGCTCCGGGCCGGCAGGCAAAAATGCGGTGCTTGTTATGTCTCGCCGCGATTCGATGCAGTGTTTTTTCAGGATGACTCCTATGGGAATATCTGCCTTAGTAAGGTCATCTTTAAAGCTCGCATCGAGCCTTTTTAAGGGCGTATGCGATACTGCGTAAACCAGAGCCTCCTGGCTGTTTGCCTTCTTCAAAAGCACTACCCTGAAATTGACCTCCTCACCCGGGTTTACCTGAAGCTCTTTTGCCACAGCCTCATCTGCCGGCACGACCCGCTGCACCAGTGTCTCAATCTCAACCGGGCTTCCAATGACCACTTCCAGCAGGCTGGTCACAGACCCATCTGTCCCCAGCAGCATCTTTTGCACGGGACTCAGCCTTCCCACAATGTTTTCCAGCTTTAAAATCTCTCCCGCAATGGGAAAGGAAGAAGATTGGACCATAAAAATATATCCATCGGCTGGAATAAAGTTTTTCCCCTTCCAATGCTTTTCATACATGTAAGAGAGGAACTGAGATCTATGACTTCCAGAATATCGGGATTTTACAAGCTTTCTCCCTCCGAGAGGCTTTTAGCTGTGGCAGAGCAGGCCGCTATAGGGGCGGAAGAGATAGCCCAGGTTGAGACGGGTCTGTCTCTTGACCAGGCCGACAAGATGGCGGAGAATGTGATCGGTTTGATCCAGGTGCCGCTGGGAATCGCCACCAACTTCGTCATCGATGGCCGAGAGGTGCTCATACCCATGGCCACTGAGGAGCCTTCCGTCATCGCCGCAGCAAGCAACGGCGCAAGAATGGCGCGGGAAGCGGGCGGCTTTTTTACCTCCAGCACCGGACCTGTCATGCGCGCCCAGATTCAGGCCACAGGAATTTGCGATCCCTTTGCAGCACGCCAGGCGATCCTGCTTCATAAAGACGAACTGACGAGGATGGCCAACGACAAAGATCCCATGCTGGTCAAGTACGGGGGCGGTGTCAAGGACATCGAGGTCTATGTCATCGACTCCAAAATGGGAATGATGGTAGTGACCCATCTCATCGTGGACTGCCGGGATGCCATGGGCGCCAACGCCGTCAATACCATGGCCGAAGCGCTTGCGCCGCGCATAGAGCAGATCACCGGCGGGCGGGTGTATCTGCGCATCATCTCCAATCTGGCCGATCTTCGCCTGGTTCGGTCAAAAGCGGTCTTTAAGGCGGATGAGATCGGCGGCCATGAGGTGGTGGACGGAATACTTCTGGCGGCTGAGCTGGCAGAGGTCGATCCCTACCGGGCCGCGACCCACAACAAGGGCATCATGAATGGAGTAACGGCCGTGGTGCTGGCCACGGGAAACGACACCAGGGCCGTGGAAGCCGGAGCGCATGCCTTTGCCTCGGTAAGCGGACGCTACAAATCTTTAACCTGCTATGAGAAGAACAGGGATGGAGATCTGGTGGGAACCATTGAGATGCCTGTAGCCGTGGGCCTGGTGGGCGGAGCGACGCGCGTTCATCCTGTGGCCAAGACGGCCGTGAAAATTCTGGGAGTCAAGAGCGCAGACGATCTCTCCCGCATCATCGCCTCGGTGGGGCTGTGCCAGAACTTCGCAGCGCTGCGGGCTTTGGCATCAGAGGGCATTCAGAGGGGGCACATGTCACTGCACGCCAAGAACGTGGCGGTTCAGGCGGGGGCTAAATGCGATCTGATTGAGATCATTGCTGCTCGCATGGCTGCCGAGCGCAGGATAAGCGTGGATCGAGCCGTGGAGTTGATGACCGAGCTGGATGAAAAAGCAGAGGAGAAGACTTGAGCTTGAAATGCAGGATTGGAGCTCTGGGGCCGGAGGGAACTTATTCGGAAAAAGCAGCTCTTCTCTGGTCAAAAGGCTGGCCAGAGCCCACCCTCATCTACTTCAATGACTTTGAGGGAGTGCTGGAGGCGGCGGCGGCCGGCCGGCTTGAGGCAGGCATAGTCCCCGTAGAAAACAGCCTGGAGGGAGCAGTAACCACGGTCATGGATCTGCTCCTTCGCCTCGATGTTGTGATTGTGGGGGAGGTGAACGTTCCCATCAGACACTGTCTGGTGGGCCGGGGGGAGGAGGCGATCAAGGTCATACTCTCTCATCCTCAGGCGCTGGCCCAGTGCCGGCAGTATTTGCGAGAGCATTATCCAGAGGCCGAGATCAGGACCACCGGCTCCACCAGCCATGCCGCCCGCCTGGCCCAGGAGTTTCCGGAGACTGCGGCGATAGCAGGAGCGGACACGGCTGAGAAATATGGGCTGCAAATCCTGGCCAGGGAGATTCAGGATGCCAGGGACAATGTAACCCGCTTTATTGTGGTAGCAAGAAAGATGCCCGCGGCCACCGGCCGGGACAAGACCTCGCTGGTCATCTATCTGGATCGTGACCGACCTGGGGCGCTCTTCTCCATTTTAGAGGAGTTTGCCAGGCATAATATCAATTTGACCAGGATAGAGTCTCGCCCCAGTCGCAAGGGCCTCGGAGATTACTACTTTTACATCGACCTGGAAGGACATGTGGATGATCGCGCCGTGGGAGTTGCTCTGGCCGCAATAAAAGAGAAGGCGGCCATGGTCCGGGTGCTGGGGTCGTATCCGCGGGCTTGAGCGTGGTGATGATTCGATGCCAATGCCAGAGTTGCCCGGATTTGTACTTGCCCCCTACGGAACTCTTTTTTCTTCTGCCCTGGCCACCTATGACCAAATCCGAAAAGCTTATGAGCGCATATTTCCCGGCTCGCCGGTTCGGCTGGCCTTCACCTCACATCTCATGATTAAAAAGCTGAAGCAGAAAGAGGGCATCAGCGTGCAGAGCCTTCCGGCAGCGCTGGAGGAGTTATGCGACCTGGGATCGGAGAGCGTGGTCGTACAGTCCCTGCAGATCGTGCCGGGTGGAGAGTTTCACCAGGTGGCGGCAATGGTGCAGGGATTGAAGGGCAAAAGCTTGGCCTTCTCGCGCCTGGAGATCGGTTTGCCTCTGCTCTCGGACCTGGCGGACTGCCGAAAGGTCTCATCCCTCCTGCCCGCCCTTTGCAGCGGGCCCGCATCTCGCCGGGATCCGGAGAGAGAGGCGGTGCTGCTGGTGGGCCACGGCACGGGCCACCCTGCCGGTGCTCTCTATTCGCTGATGGCTCAGGTGCTAAAAAGAGAGCACAGGAATGTCTTCCTGGGCACCATGAAAGGCTTTTCCGGTCTTGCCGATCTTTTGCCCGAGCTGAAGGGCTCTGGGGTGAGAGTTGTGCGGCTCTTACCCTTCTTGCTTGTGGCGGGAGGACACGCAGAAAACGATATTTTCGGCCAGAGCCATTCGTCCTGGAAGAGCGCCCTGGAGAGAGAGGGCTATGAAGTTGTGGCTGATCGGCGCGGCCTTTGCCAGAGCCCGGAGATAGTTTCCCTATTCCTGGAGCACACCGGAAATGCCCTGGAAAAGATGAAAAATGGATAGCCTGCTAAGTAAGAGTGCCTTTTGGACAGTTGAAGGTTGAATGCCTTTTGACCAACAGGTATATAGACTAGTGCAGGCTTGTAGAGAAGGTTGCAATGGCATCGATCCAAGGAACATTTCTTGAGATGTTTTTGTGGCATAAGTCGATTCTTTGAGTCGATAAAACGGTAAGTGAGTTAAAATGGAAAGATATGGAAGCGGCAGCAGAGGCGGCTTTAGC
>JAPKYC010000267.1 GCA_026394505.1 Methanothrix sp. | reverse complement strand
GGCTCTGTAGGTATTACTTCGGTGCAGCTGCCTGAATATCAGCGTTTGATAATTTACTACTCTGGTGATAAGGAAGCCATTGAAGCTATACTTCGGCAGTCATTAAAGAATGCCTCAGAAATTCAAGAGATACCTATCATTAGTTTTGGCAATTCTGTGTCGATATTTGATGTTCCAATAGATCGATTAATGCATATTCGTGAACGCACAGATCGTGCCCTGCAAAAAAGTACTTCGAAAGAAGGAGCCGGGACCGAACCGATGAAGTGACGTCCAGGTGATGGCCCACATACATTAGATTACGTACGAATTGTGCGGATTAAGCTTTTACCAGTAAGAACCAGGGATCGAACTCAATGCTACGGATGTTCACGAGCGGGGGGGTGAGACCCCCGCACCTAAATATCAACAACAATTATAGCGTTGGCTGTACTTAAGAAATGATTCAATCAGAATGTATTTTAACCAAAGGGCCGACTCCCAAAACCGCTGGAGTTTAGGGCCTTTAGAATATTCTCTTTGCTTTCGTCAACTAATATAATCTTTTTAATTGACTCTCTAACATAATTACGTGTTTGTAATACATTATCTAGCGATAAATCTCTGCTGTTGCCTGCATGGGTGAGTGCTGACCTTTTGCTATATAGTTTCTTCATCCCTTCAAAAATTGCATCTGAATCATCTCTATCCTTTCCAAGAAGGACTGCAATATTTCTGGATATTCTATATGTCAATTCTGTACGGCCAGGATTGAATAAAATCTCTAATGCAGTCATCAGAGATAAGAATGCCATTGCATGCCTGTGTGTGTGATATGAAAACTCAAAACTCTCAAATGCTAGATTGAGGTGACCCGTGAATGGTAAATTGGTTTCATCCAAGAACCTTTGCAGAGCAGGTAATTCGCGAGTTTCAATTACATAGCATGGGTTCAATGAATCAGATGAATAATACAACGTCCTGCCAAGCATAGATCTTAAACAAGGAACTCCACTAACCGTCTCAAAAAAGTATGCTATAGGACCGAAAATACTTCCTTCTTTAAATAATCTCATTAATCCAATTTTATTCGATACATTTATTCCAACGCTTTCATGTAATGCGCTTACTTCGGGGCTCATGTTATAAATCACATCAGCCTCTTTTTCAATGGATGTATATAAATAGTAAAAATTATAATCTGAATAAAAACACGCGTTATGCTTAAATGGTATATAAAAGCCTTCGCTCTTGAGAAGATTTCCAACAAAAGAGGTACCATCCACTACCTCATCATATGGTATGCTCCTAAGTTCAAATCCTTCACCAAAATTCACCTTTAAAATTGTTGAATCTACGTTTGCTAGGGGGATAATGCAACAAACCAGATTTTTGGACATTATCATTTCTATTATAACACCCTCTAGTTAAAGGTATAGCAATTGAAGGAGCTAACACATTATAATCTAGCTTTGATGCTGAAAAAGCTCCGTAGTACTGTGGTCCTGTTCCTTGCACATAATAGCATCCTCACCTCGCTTTTCCAGCATCCAAACCAGATTTAGTACATATAACCTACAAGACATCCCTTCGTTTTTCACTATTCTCCGACCCCATGCTAATTATTATAAAGGCAAACTTGGGTTCGAACCACTGGATGGTGAGCTATGGAAAATAGGCTCGTCGTGATCACTAACATTGGCCGGGATTAATCGATAAGAGTAGATCAATCAAGTTTACTTGATTAGTGAGTTTATAAAGTATGGGATAGGCAGTCTGCCAGAAGAGGATTTAGGTCAATTTGGGAAAGTTGTATAATGTAGTACGTGTAAAGTGCATAGCAGAGCCAAATCGATTATGCGGAATGAGATAAATGGAGCTGCAGGCCTGGCCAGTCCTCAAGCCCCATCGCTCCGACTTAATTGCCTCTCTCCTCCAAATGGCTGGCGTTCTGGAGAGAATAAGGACGAGTCAGGCTATAAGTCTTTGGGAAGCTGAGCATGAATGAAACCGGATGCTGTAGGATCTCATGTAAGATAGATAAGAAGGAGGGAGGCAGAAGTCAATTGGATGTAGGAGGGAAAACTGGCCATCGACTTTCGCCAATACACTATACGTCAATTGCCGAGATAAAAGGCTTTCGCTTCAAGTTAGAAAAGACCTTTCTCCACCAAGAAGAAATAACCAAAGAGAAAGAGATATCAAGTCCCAGGCAGGCCAGCGCCGATCCACAGCGCCCTTTTAGGAGGAGCCAATCACCGCGAAGTGACGGCCTGACCCTGCCCGAAGCTCGACTTTAATAAACTGGGCTCGAAGGCAGGCACAAGCGCTGGAATCTCACACAGCGTCCGTTTTGCGGGAACCCGTTCTCATGGGGCCTCATGCTTGCCCTCTCGCCTTTAGTTTGACTTTTTGCCGCTTCATGCCCCGACCGTGAATTTGCGTGAGATCCGGCGGATTACTGCGCCTGTTACAGCGCGCAACTTTTTCAGCCCGCCGAAAGTTTCAGCCTCACAGGCCCGTAGCCAAATGCAATGCCACGACGGCATGCATCTCCTGTACCAAGGGATCAAGACCAGCCAGCCTTTGGGAGCCAGCGGCATGTTGCTCCAAGGTGAAGCAAACACCCTTGTCATCAGAGCATTATCAGATACGTTAAGCCCACGGCACGCCCGCCACCCTATTCAATGGCATGAAGCGGCAAACTAACTATATAATCGTTATAGATATTAGTAGTTGGCGGTCGAGAGCCGCCATAGACCAATAACAAAAATGGGGCTCATCGCTATTTCCAGTCCGCTTGTTAGTTCGTCGCTCTGTGCGTACTCTGTGAACTCTGTGGTGTCTCTGTGGTGGATTAGTCGTTAGCCACTGGTTATAACCAATGGTTTACAAACTACAACCACCGCAGACACAGAGCGCACGGAGGACTCACAGAGGACTTTATTAATATATTACCCCTCGATACAGCGAGGAACCGATTATTTTGTCATGGGTGCGATTATTGTCGATCGCCCGGCCTGCAAACGATCTTTCCCAAAATACGGCTCCCGTCTCGCATTGGCCTCTTGCAACAGCTCCTTGATCTTCTCGCAGTCGCAGGTGCCGATCTCCACCAGATTGTCGCTCCGAAGTAGGCAGGGCTTGATCTTCCCATCCGAGGTGACGCGCAGACGCGTGCAACTCCCGCAAAACTCGATGTTGTCCATGGGCCGCACCACCTCCGCCCCATCCAGGAAGTACTTCTTGCGCCGGTGCATATCGCGAACGCTCTCCTCCTGGGCGGCCAGGCTGCGCTCGATGGCGTCAATATCCCCGGAGATCCTCTGGTGGCGCAGGTCCAATAGCTCAATGAGCTGCAGTATCAAGCCCTTCTCCCGGCAAAAATCGATCAAATCAGAAATCTTGGCCTCATTTTCCTTGAGAACCACCACATTCAGCTTAATGGGCTCCAAGCCCGCTGCCCTGGCTGCATCAATTTCCGCCAGGACCTTTCCCAGGTCCCCCTCACTGCTGCGTTGTTGTCGCCTTTGCCTTTCCTGCCGGCTCCTTGTCCGAGATCCACTTCGCATTCTCATTGGAGATTCGCGCCTATTGCGCCTTCGCGTGAAATCCGTGACCCCGGCCCGACCGGCTCCCTGCACCCAGGCGGTAGGCCCACGCGGGCGCGCGCGCCCATGCGGACGAGCGACTGCCATGCGCTACCGGCCCGCTGCCCCACAAGGATCGGCCAGCCTGAGACTGCCCCGAAACCACCGTTAAAAAGTCTCTGTGCGTCCTCTGTGCGCTCTGTGACTCTGTGGTGGGATCGTTAGTTGTTAGGTTATAAGCTAATATTAATAGCAAACCGAAGACAATGCTTTCCTAAAATCCAGCCCCCCCAAAAAGCTGCCCATTCTGAAGACAGGCACACCCGACTCTCAGGCCCAACCGCCCTCCTGCCCCCCCGGACACGATCGCCTGCTGGGCCCCCAGCCCGTCACACACAAGGCTGCCGGGCCGGGAGGGCGAGCGCCCATGTGTCATCGGTTGAGGCAGAAATCAACAACGATGCGGCAAAAATTATCCTTCTCTCAGCAGGACTTCGCGGCTTCGCTCCTTCGCGTGCGAGAACCGGCTCGAAGAAGCCATGATCGCAAGCTACTGAGCGACGACCAAAACGTCAGCCAATTATTTCCACTGCCCAAGGTTCATCTGCCACTTTCCGGTTTAGGCCGGCCACCGCCTCCGGTCGCGGATAGCATCAGGCACGCAGGCATACGCGGTCACAAGCGAGCATATCCTCAAGACTTAAATAGAACTCAGCCCTTCTTAGATCCAGAGAGGATTGACAATGGCACATCCAATTGAGCTGGGTTTGGTCCTGGAAGGTGAAGATGCCAGGGAGTTCTTAGAAGATCTAAGAAATCCGAAAGCCACTAAGGAGCAAATTGAAATGTTTAAAGAGGCCATCAAAATTGCTAAAGAGCATCCAGTTGAGTTCTAATGCGATCGATCCCTCACGAGAATCTTCGAGTTATTCCATTGATAGAGGAATCGAGTCTCTTTGCCTTCCACTCAAATAACATCGAATTGAACGACTTTCTAATTAACGATGCCCTAAATTCACAAAATTTATTAATAAGTAGAACATATTTGTGCTACTATGGCGAAGCGCTGGTTGGTTTCCTGACATTGGTCACAGATACGATTGAAGTGAAACTGGTAGAGGCGCTTGATGGAGTGGATGGGTACCAGTATTCAAAATATCCATGCATAAAAATCGCCAGAATTGCAGTAGATCGTGATTATGTAGGGAAAGGAATAGGAAGGTTTTTACTCTTGTGGGCAGTGGGCACTGTTTATCGTGTGTCGAGAGTTGTAGGATGCAGATATATTACCGTAGATGCAAAGAGAGAATCCGTCCAGTTCTATGAAAAGAACGGATTCAAACTTATAAAGCGATATGCTGAGCGCAATTTTCCACCAATGTATCTTAATATGTATCCAATAATCTTAAATATTTATAATAAGAATCCTATTAACAGAAAATCATAGCCTGACAACTAACGATCCCACCACCGAGACACTTTAGGAGAGGGTTTCGTTCGGCCTCCTGCCTTTTGCGATCCTTGCGTATCAGTGGAAATTGAGTTTGAGGTTGCCGAGCCAAAGGGATTCTCGCTGCCTTGCCCCATGGCAGATACACAAAGCATATTCAACATTACAAAAATGAGGACCTGCCCAAATTTCATTATTACACCTCCGTCATTCTTACTGATTATTAGGTATGATATAGTTTATGGATGTGAACCTGAAGATAGCTGAGGCCATGGATTACCTAACCTCTGAATTGATGATTCGCGTCTTCCCAAAATACGGCTCACGTCTCGCGTTCGCCTCTTGCAGCAGCTCCATAATCCTCTCGCAGTCGCAGGTGCCTATCTCCACCAGATTGTCGCTCCGGAGCAGGCAGGGCTTGATCTTTCCGTCCGAGGTGACGCGAAGGCGCGTGCAGTTGGCGCAAAACTCGGTGTTGTCCATGGGGCGCACCACCTCCACCTCCGCTCCATCCAGGAAGTACTTCTTGCGCCGGTGCATCTCGCGGACGCGGACGCGGTCCGCCCGCGCAGCGAGCCGGCGCTCGATGGCATCGATGTCTCCGGAAAGCCCCTGGTGGCGCAGGTCCAGCAGCTCGATGAGCTGCAGTATCAAGCCCTTCTCCCGGCAAAAATCAATCAAATCAGAAATCTCGGCCTCATTCTCCTTCAAGACTACCACATTCAGCTTGATGGGCGCTAGATCCGCGGCCCGGGCGGCATCGATTCCCGCCAGGACCTTTTCCAGGTCGCCCTCTCTGCCACCGGTGATGGCCCGGTAAGTCTGGGGCCGTAGCGAATCCAGGCTCACATTGACCCGGTCCAGCCCCGCTTTCGCCAGGGGCCCGGCCTGCTCGGCCAGGAAAATGCCGTTAGTGGTCAAAGAGATGTCCAGGTCCTGGGGCATCTGCGCGATCAGTCCCGCTAAGCCGCAGCGCAGCAGCGGCTCTCCCCCCGTGAACTTCAGGGAGCGCACTCCCAGCTCTGCCGCAGCTCTGGCCACGCTCACCACCATCTCATCCGAGATCTCCCCATTGGGCTTTGTCTCGCCCTCATGGTGGCAGTAAATGCAATTAAGATTGCAGCGAGGAGTAAGAGCGATCCGCAGGCCCGTGACTACGCGGCCAAAGGAGTCCACCATCATGCCAGGCATTGAAAAGCTGCTAGTATTAATTAGTACTCAATCTCACCCAGGCTGCGCTTGAGATAGGAAAGCATGGTCATGCCCACTATCATGCAGATGGCAAGGGCGGAGAGCAGCTCCTCCCAGGATTGCCTGTGAGCGGTTATGCCGTAGATTATGCCGCCGGAGAGCAAAGTCAGCATCAGAGTTGCGATAAGCGATACCAGCATGGACCACATGATGGAACCCACCTCGTAGCGCTCGAAAAAAGACGCGGAAAGGACGAAAGAGAGTGCCGCTAATGTGAGAATTATGGACAAAGGCAAGGACGAGCCATAGCGGAACAACTGAATGAGTCCCAGAGCAAGCGCGATCATCACCAGCGATAGCAGGCCGGAAGCGAGGAACGCCTTTAAAATGTAGTTGTCAAACCTTAGCTCCACAAAAGTCCACCAATAGCTTTATAGGACTATATTGAATATAAAGATTGTGTATAGAAAGGGGATAGCCCCTTTCCATATTTTAATAGATCCTGGGGAACTGGGCCTCGGTTGGTACCTTGAAGCAGGTGCAGTCAAAGACACCTGTTGCCGACTTGAAGGGCTTCTTATCGGAGAGATTCATATCGGCAAAGCCGCCCGAGCAACAGGGCAGCCAGTCATCAATCTGCTGCTTTAGCTTGTATACGTCTTCATGCGACATATTCTTGGTTATGTAGTAGGTTCCTCTGTAGTCCTCATCGATCAGTATATCTGCATCATGCTCGTCCTGGCTCATATCCAGGACACCCACATGGCCGCTGCCTGAGAATGCCGCCTCAAAATTAAGCTTGGTTCTGGCATCGCTGTCCAGATTGAACTCAAATTCGTCCTCGGAACTAGCAAGTTTCCAGTATAATTCCGAGGATAGGTTCTTGCTGAGCGTATCCAGGTAATTGAACCTGGCATTCATGGAAACATTTGAGATGTAGTTCTTGAGACATGTCTTTTCAGCGCCCTTTGACTGGAAGGCAATGGGAAGAGAGTACTTGCCCATTTGCATGCTGGCTGGCGCATAAGAAAAGTCTGCGCTCTCCATGAAGGTCACGCCCCGATCGCTGGTTAATGTGTATGCATCATTTTTCTCATCGTATTTGGCCCCATTGCGCGAATCGAGCTTTGATTCATAGTCATAGCTCCCGCTTCCATGGGCCATATTGCTCAAAGTGAGGTTTGTGACATCAGTAGTTTGATAAGAGCTAAAAAAACCATTTCCTTTTACATCCTGATCCATATGATATATATATCTTAAATCTACGCTGGTCTCAGGTTGGCCGCAGATCGACCCCACGAAAATTACAGAAAATAAGATGGCAAGCAAAAACCCTTTGTACCTATTTCTCAAGACTCTCCCTCCAGGAATGACGACGTCAATAAGATCTTTCTTCAAGTGTTAATAAAACTAGGTGTTTTAGCCTTTAAACCTTTTTCGAAGTTTAGATTAGAATTTCAAATTCTTATTTTTAATCAGAATTTTAAACAAGGGTTAGTTAAAAATTTATGAAAGCATTAGTGATTCCTTTGAGGAATACCAATCTGATATCGATAACAATGAAGATATATACGTCCTTACCTATTTTATTTTTAATAATAGTATTCATTTCTCCCTTGGGAAATCTATAAATACACAGGGAGTGAGGTAGTTAGGTAATACTGATAAGAACCTGAAATCAATTACTGAGGAGATTTATGTTATCATCCATGTTGAGTACGGTAAGCAGCACCATGAGCGCTGCCAGCACCATGAGCGCTGCCAGCACCATGAGCGCTGCCAGCACCATGAGCGCTGCCAGCACCATGAGCGCTGCCAGCACCATGAGCGCTGCCAGCACTACATCAGTGGTTAGTACTTTTGCCACGGTTGGCGTCTCTGAAATCAGCGTTATAAGTGTCATATGTCTTATTGCTCTGCTCAGCGCCTCAGAAATCCTGTCTGCTTCATCACAATGGAATAAGCGCTTATCAACCATGTTGAACCTGGCCATTGTGCCGATGGTGCTCACATTCTTCCTGATTGTCAGCTATAAAGTGATAGCTGTTGTAGGCACATAAGTGCTTGCAATTCCTAAAGAACTTTTAGCCCTCAGTCACTACTTTTGATCTTTTCAAGGCTGCAATACAAATTTTAATTTTGCACCTTTCCGCCCCCACCTATGCCCAATATCCTTCTGAAAACGTAGGCATAGAACACAAATATGAGTGCTGGGACCAAAATAAAATAAATCAAAATCGCGGAGTCCAGAGGTACCACCAGAAATAAAGAGATGTTAGTAACGCCGTGCGCCAGAGAGATAATGGGCAGGCTCTTTGTCAGCCGGAAGAGCAGCCCGAAGATGACTCCGGCAAAAGTAACGTAGAGAAGCTCCAGGGGCATTTGGTAGCCGCTGTGCATGAATCCGAATATTACGCTTGCCAGCATTAGTCCCCCAATTGAACCCAGCCTCTCTTCCAGTACGGTCTGCAAAGACGATCTGAAGATGAATTCCTCCACAATTCCCACAAAGAAGATCATGGTCACAATAAGAATCAAAACATCTTTGATATTGGCGCCCGGTGTCAGCAGTTGGGGATGTATCACATTATATTCGCCCCATCCCAGGGCAAAGCCCACCGAAATTGCCAGGGGCAAATAAAACCAAAAACCTTTAAAGGTCAATCCGGCTTCTGCGCGACCAACAAAACCATCTTTCACAATAAAGTAAATGGGTATGAACATGGGTGCGTACACCATGGAATAAGAGTACAGGGTCAAATCGAAAAACACGGGCATGGCGACATTTAAAAGCCGAAAAAGGGGCATGAGCATTAAAGCCGGATATATACGATTGTTTATATAAATTGACGATAGGATCAGCAAAATTAAATTCAGGGCATGAATAGGCATTGCAGCGTTGGGTTTGCCCAGGAAGATGAGAAGCTCTGCCAGAAGTATTAAAAATACAGGAAGTATAAGATCAAGGTTATATCTTGTAATATCCTTTGCGTTCATCTTAATCCTGATTTATTCTCCGACCGATTTAATAGATTCCCTCAGCCATGAAATCGCGAACCTCTTTTCAGTTCAAAGATCTCATATCTGCTCGTTTCGATCTTAAATGGAAAAGCCATATATACTTTCCTAATCTCTTTTGCTGGCTATGAGAGAAAAATTGGCACTGCTTTTGCTCCTTATATATCTCATTAGTGTGACTGCATTGGGTAACTCTTCTTTGGACTTTTTCGGCGCCTCTCCCGGAATGGGTCCGATTAGCCTTGAAGGAAATGATGTGCTGTTAATGCCCAAGATGAGCCTTGCAGAGGAGGCTAGAGGGATGGAGCTTTTTAGCAGCCTTCCTGTTTATTCTCTCAACCAATCTATTATTGGCGCTTTTCTCTTTCCCCTCCAGGGGGAAGCATCCAATATCTCGGTGTGCATATCTCCCTTTAATCTCTCATTCTACCTCTCCGGCAATGAGGGGATTCAGGGCTTTAAAGGGAAAGAATGCGCGAAAACTTTGCTTGAATCAAATGGCGGCACCAAGCAAAGTGGCACATCATTCCAGCTATCGAGTAGCCGCAGCGGCATGTATTCACTGAATTTTGAAAATAAATCGAGTGTGCTTATATCTATGCCTTTGTTGATAACGGAAGGACAAATAGTCCTGCAGAT
>JAPKYC010000044.1 GCA_026394505.1 Methanothrix sp. | reverse complement strand
CATGCAGCCGGTAAGGGTGGCGGGGCAGATGAGAAAAAAGCTGATGCTGGCCATCGTCGATGAGGAGAGCGACATCACCTTTTACGAAGCCAGGGAGAAGGCCATGTCCGGCCTGATGGCTGAGGTGGAGCAGGGCGGCATGGCTACGCTCTTAGAAGATCGCGTGGTGCTCTGGGACGCTGCGGCCTCCAGCAGGCTTCATGAGCACGGATTTTACGGCAAGCCCGTTGGCGAGCGCCTTCAGCTCTCCCTGGTCGAGTCTGCCTATCTCCTGGATAAAGGGGTGATAACTCTAGTCGATCGCTCTGGAAAGGACTTGAACCCGGAGAGCTTTGCGGCCAGAGCGAAGCTGATCGAGAGCGACTTCGATCTGAAATTCAGCGTTTATAAGGATCTGCGGGACAAGAGCCTGGTGGTGAAGACGGGCTTCAAGTTCGGCACGCACTTCCGGGTCTACAAGCAGGTACAGGGTCCTGGCAAGGTGCCTCACTCCGAGTACCTGGTGCATACCGTGTCCGTTGACCACGTCTTCCTGCCCCCTGTGCTCTCCCGCGCCGTGCGCCTGGCCCATTCAGTGCGTAAGCAGATGATCTTCGCCTATGCCGGCGATGAGGTGCGCTACCTGGAGATAAGAAGGCTCAAGCCCTGAAAAAAGGCATCTTATGATAGAGGAACGCTTGCTGATCTATTAATTCCAGCAGGAAAAATAAATTTGAAGGCTATGTTCAATTCTTAAGTATCAATCGATCAATAATGATCTAAATGCTTTGTAAAATAGCATTCACACATAATATTTTATTCCATTTTGAAAGAGCTGCTCGATTGATGGGCTTCTTGCCCCTGGTAGTCGGGCCTTGTCCTCGGGTGGGCCAGCTCATATCATCCCAACATCATCCCATATCACCCATGTCCAGGCCTTCCTTCCTGCAAATTTCAAGCAGATAATCCTGCAGCGATCTCTTGTAACCCCCGCGGGCGGCCAGCCTCTGTATCTCCTTCATGACACCGCTGCCGTATTGCATGGCTTTCTTTTCATATTGGGCAATTGCCGGCGGCATATGCCGCTGTGCAACAGCTCGCAGCGGTCTCTTGCGTACTCCGTCTCGCACCAGCATTTCCGGCGGAATAGACCTGGCGGCTACTACTACCCTCAAGTCCATGTAGGGCAAAGAGAAGTAAGCGCCATGCAGCCCGGCCACGGCCTGATCTCTGGCAAGCTGCCGAGGAAGTTCCAGGAAATCCCTCTCCAGATCCTGGGCTAAGGTCTCCGTATGCAAATAACGAGAGTATCCTGCAAAGAGCTCATCCGCTCCCTGCCCTGCTAAGATGCGCTGCTGACCATGCAATCCTGCCCACTGGGAGACAAAATATAGCGTTGTGGCAATGGATGCATTCACCGGATCAATCTTAGGAATAACAGCCAAAACCCGGGCCAAGGCTTCCTCGATTGATGCCGGATCAATTAAGTGCTGATGAAGGGTCAGTCCAAGCACCTCTGCCACCTGGCTTGCGTGCAAGAGATCGTGTGAGCCGGCAATTCCTACCACAACGCACTCTCTGCCGGCCAGCCGGGCGACCAGTGCCGAGTCCACGCCCCCCGAGAGGGCCACAACGCCATCATCGCTGCGAAGCTGCACGGCAATCCTTATGGCCTCATCCAGATCCATGAGCGGATATTTGGGATCCACTTTTTCCATTTCTTTGCCGCTGCAGACCACAGTCCCCGCCGGGCAGTCTCCAGGCATGATCCCGAAATGATCGCGCGCCTTGCCGTCATTCCATTCCAAAAAGAACTCACCGCCAAATCTGGAGATCGCCGCCGGATTTTGCACGAGAATTTCCCCAGCGTCGCTCTCAACAAGCCGTCTTCCCTCCAGCTCCATCCAGCCTTTTACCTTTAATGAGAAATCCATAGATATTTGCCTCAAATCAATGCGGGCATATTTAAGGGCATGTAGATAGAAAGTTTTATTTGGAAAAGCTGGCGCTATACTCAAATATTCTCTCATGCGATTGAGAATTGGAGGCTGCCTGTGAAAAGCATTGCATCAGATTGCCTGGAAAGAGTGAGAAAGGAAAAGCCGATCATACACCACCTGACGAACTGGGTGACTATTTACGACTGTGCCAATATCGTAAAGGTATTTGGAGCCTCTCCGGTCATGGCTCATGCCAGAGAAGAGGTCGCTGAGATGGCAGGCATATCCTCTGCCCTGGTTTTGAATATCGGCACTCTGACAACTGATTTTGTCGAGGCCATGATACTTGCCGGAAAAAGTGCCAACAAAAAGGGAATACCTGTGGTCCTTGATGTCTGTGGGGCCGGCGCCACAAAATTTCGCGATGATAAATGCTTTGCGATCCAGGATGAAGTAAGGGTGAGCATCATAAAAGGCAATTCTTCCGAGATGGCTCGCATGGCCGGGGAGAGCGTTTCTACCAGGGGCGTGGATGCCTCGGCTGTCGAGAAGAACCTGCAGGAGGTAGCGCAAGCATTGGCCGAAAAAAGGAATTGCACCGTGGTTATCACCGGCAAAGAGGACATTGTGGCCGATGAAAAAAGAGTGGTAAGGGTGTTGAACGGCCACCCCATGATGGCAAATATTGTGGGCACGGGATGCATGGCCACATCGGTAATAGGCACCTTCGCCGCCGTGGAAAAGGACGGCGTTGCTGCCTGTGTGGCCGGCCTTGTCTGCTACGAGGTCGCCGCCGAGATAGCGGCCGCACAGGCAGAGGGGCCGGGCAGCTTCAAAGAAAGGCTTTTTGATGCCGTGTACAATCTTGATGCAGAAACAGTAGAAAGAATGCAGAGGATCGAAGAGTGAAAGGATACTACTTCATAACCGACTCCGAATTGAGCCTTGCCGGGAATGAGAATGATGTACGCTGCGCCGTCTCATGCGGAGTGAAGGTTGTCCAGTACAGAAACAAGAACGCAGAAACGCGACAGATGTACGAGGAAGCCGTGCGGCTGCGGGAGATATGCCGGGACTCCATTTTTCTCATCAACGATCGGGTTGACATTGCCCTTGCAGCAGAGGCCGATGGCGTCCATCTGGGCCAATCCGATATGCCAAGTCTCGCCGCCCGCAAACTGCTAGGGCAGGAGAGGATCATCGGCGTTACCGTCCACAATCTTGCCGAAGCCCTGCAGGCAGAAAGCATGGGAGCCGACTACCTGGGAGTCTCGCCCATCTTCCAGACGGCGACAAAACCTGATGCAGGAAAGCCGGCCGGCATTAGACTGATCGAAGAGATCCGGGCTCAGGTGAAAATCCCCCTGATAGCAATTGGCGGCATCAATCATTCCAATGCCGGCGAGGTCGTCAGAGCGGGGGCAGACGGCCTGTGCGCCATATCATGCGTCGTTGCCAAAGAGAATGTAAGGGATGAGATTTTAAAGTTTCAGGAAATTTTTTCGGCACTGCGGCGATAGATCTAGAATATTTCGCCTCAAGGCGTGGGCGCAGGTGGTATGCCCTGCACCTCGAACTCTTTTTTGACTGCCTCTCTTATATCGCAGCCGATACCCTTAGCCACGTTTCTGCCGGGAACGGTCACCTCCAGTCGCAGCGTCAGCTCCGAGTACCTGGAGTTCATGAGCAGCACGTTGAGGGGCTTGTCTTTTAGCACCATGGGGTGGCTGCGGGCAACCTTTATGATTATCTCCCGGGCCCTATCGATGTCGGAAGCCTTCTCCAGGTCGAAGTCCACCATCCAGGTTATCTCCGGCTCCCTGATGGACCAGTTGATGATCGGCTCCATGTTCATGATGCTATTAGGAACGATAATTCTCTTGTTGTCGGTGGTTCGAATTACC
>JAPKYC010000127.1 GCA_026394505.1 Methanothrix sp. | reverse complement strand
CCCAGACCAATCTTTTCCCCGTAGTCCAACTGGATATTTCCAAGCGTACTCTCCCAGACGCCCAGGAACTTGTCTGCTCCCGGTTCATGATTCTTTTGCAGAAGCGAATTTGCCAGGCCCATCTGCCGGTTCACCAGATCGCAACTGGCCTGGTCTATGGCCACCGGGTCCTTTGAGGCCAGTATGCCGATATCCGGCACGAAGGAAGCATCGCTCCAAGGCACGCAGTCGCAGTCCGGGGTGATATTGAGCAGGAAGTTGAAAAACCCAACCCGTCCCTCTTTTCCCTTTATCGCTCCATAGGCATACTCCGTCATCCTCTCCATGAAGGGCGGCACCTCTACAAACCAGTCGAAGTCCAGGGCATGGGTCGGACAGACGCGCAGGCATTTGCCGCAGCCTGAGCATAGATTGTAGTCTACGGCCGAGATCTTCTTTTCCACGGCGATGGCCCGATTCGGGCAGTTGTCCATGCAGGCCCGACAGCCGCTGCAAAGCAACGCGTTGAAGAATGGCCTGGCCGAATGCTGCTCCGCCTTGCCGAGCGCAGGGGCGCAGCCCATGCCCAGATTCTTTATGGCACCCCCAAAGCCGGCAGGAAGGTGGGCCTTGAAGTGGGATACTACTATCATGCTGTCGGAGGAGGCGATCTCTCCGGCTATCTTGACGCGACGAAAATGCTTCCTGTCGATTAGAACCTCCCGGAAATTGTCGCCTTGCAGGCCGTCGGCAATGATGGCCGGCGCTCCGGCCACGGCCTGACCAAAGCCGTGCACTTCAGCCGTTTGCAGGTGATCGACGGCATTGGCCCGGCTTCCTCCATAAAGTGTATTGGTATCAGTGAGAAACGGCTTTGCCCCCAGAGCCCGGATCCTATCGGCGATGGGCCGGACCAGGACCGGATTTACATAAGAGTCGTTTCCCATCTCCCCGAAGTGGATCTTGATGGCTGTCAAGTCGCCTTTTTCTACCACTTCATCCAAACCCGCGGCATCAAAGAGCCCCATGATACGGTTTTGCTTGTTATCTTGAAAGCTTCTCGCCCTGACCCCGGCAAAATAAACAGTGCTTTTCAATTCTTGCCCACCTCCAAATAGCTGATATGTGATCTGCTGCATGAATAAATGAATTTAATGCCTGGCGAAAAGATATATGCTAATAATGGCTTTAGTGGCGTAGAATCTTTTTGGAGAGGAATGGCAATTGACCGCTAAAAATTATAAGGCATGGGATGTAAGAGAGTCCGACTACCCCGCAGATGGCCCAATGGAGGAAAGGCTCAAGTTCCTTTTGCGCTATGCAATTTTAGCGCCCTCCGGTCCCAACACCCAGCCCTGGAAGTATGCCATTAATGACGGCAGCGTTTCCGTCTTCGCCGATTTAAGCAGGGCCCTGCCTTTTGTCGATCCCAGCAACCGCACCCTCTACATGAGCGTGGGCTGCGCCATCGCCAACCTGGCCGTCGCCGGAGCGCATTTCGGCTTCGCTCCCAGGGTGAGCTACTTCCCTGACGGGGAAGAGAGCGATCTGGTGGCAGAGGTGCAACTTTTGCCCGACGCCCGCCCGGCGGATCTGCAAGTGGATCTCTTCCCCCAGATGCAAAGAAGGCACACCACCAAAGACCGATATGAAAATGCGGCGATAGAACCTTTCATTTTAAAGGAGATTGAGAGGGAAATAAATCTCCCCGGCCTAAGTCTCAGCTTCCACGACGATAAGGATTCCAGGGCTAAGATGGCCGATCTGGTCTCCCGCGCCCATCAGACTCAACTGGCTAAAAAGGAGTTTCGCCATAATCTGGGGGAGTGGCTGCGCAATAACTGGACGACTGAGCCGGACGGCATGCCCCTCTATACCTTCGGAGTGCCGGATGCCGTATCTTTGGGATTTCCCGCCGCCTTCAAGGAGTTCGACCTCTCCCGGCCGGTCATCTACCGGGACTCGGGCCTCATCCACGGCTGCTCCACCCTTGCCGTCCTTTCCACAGATCAGGATGATAAACTGACCTGGACGATGTGCGGCTTCGCCCTGGAAAATCTGCTGCTCCGGGCCACCAGTTACGACGTACGAGCATCCTTCTTCAGCCAGCCCATAGGTCTTGCCGATTTAAGAGAGGAGCTAAAGGTGCAGGTCAACCGCGGCCACCCCCAGCTTATCTTCAGCCTGGGAATGGCAAAGCCCATGCGGCCCAGCCCGAGAAGGCCTCTTGAGGATGTAATTATCAGGCCGTCTTAGCCGGTCCCTCTGAAGGCAAAGATATGTAATGATGGTTGAGATGGTCTCATCCGATTGGTTTTTCTCATTCAGGAAGAAGATTGATGCACTCTGCCATTCACTGGCTTTTTTTTCTCTCAAAACCCCGCTGCAACAGCTCGATCAGCCCCTCAGTATTGTACCGGGATATCAGATCCAGGAGCAGGTCCGTCTGCATGTAGAAGCGTCTAGCTCTGTCGATCCTATCCAATGCCGCCTCTGACACATGCTCACCGCTCCTGAGATCCTCTTCCGTCCGGTTCATGGCGGCTATGATGACCTGCATCTCTTGCCTCATGCTAATAATCAGTTCTTTCTTGAGAGAATCAGGGTCGGTAACCGGAATATAGTGGTATCTCTTGTCTCCCGGTATGACCACCCTCCTGGCCAGACCTCGCCGTTCCAGAGTGCTCATATTGGCGCTTACTGTGGACTTGCTGTAGCCGGTCTCTTCCACCAGTTCGTCCATGGAAATGGGCCTGTCCGCCAGAAAAAGCGTGCCACGCAAAACACCCACCGCATCGCTGCAGCCGTAGCTGTTGGCCACTTTGACACAGGCATCAACCATATATACCTTCAAGATATCCTTCTCGTCTCGATCCATCCCTTTCCAGAAGACCACAACTTTTAAGTACTTTTCGCATGTTCCGGACGTTTGGTAATTTCCGAACAGAACTGAGGTAGATGCGAATGAAAGGCGCAGAAAGGCTCGGCCAATGGATCGCAGACAATCCTATCATAATCATGGCAGCCGCACTGCTTCTAACTCTCGCCGCCCTGCACTATGCCCAGCAAATTGAGATGCAAGGAATGACCACGGAGAGCATGGTGGGCAAAGATTCTCCTCTCTACCAGCTTTTCGACCACCTCTATGTGGAGAAATTTGCCACCGAGTCCATTGCTGTGCTCATTGAAGCGGACGATGTCACAAAACCGGATATTCTGAGGTCGATGGATAAGCTCTCGCAAAAGGTGCGCATGGCCCCGGATGTGCTGGCTGTGACAAGCATAGCAGACATTGTGGCTGACACAGAGAAGCTTGACCGCGGCATCAGAACAATTCCCACCCAGGAGAGGATAGATGAAATTCTCTCCTATCCGGCAAATCTTCCGGCAGTAAATGCCATGATGCCGGACAAAAGGCATACCATGCTCTCTATCGAGCTGCCGGTTTCCTTGAAAGAATCTCAACTTAAAGAGATTTACAAAGAGACATCCGGCCAGGTGAAGATGGCCGACTTTCCGCCGGATGTGGGCGTTATCGTCACCGGCAAGCCGGCGCTCATGCAATCAATAACCGAGGAGATGGTCAAGAGCAACGGCCCCATTCTCGCCATAGCCGGCCTGCTCATGATCGTGGCACTGCTCATCTCCTTTAACCATGTGAAATGGTCGCTGCTCCCTATCCCCGTCGTCTTCCTGGGCCTAATATGGACCTTCGGAGCTATGGGATTTTTGCGTATACCTTTTACCATGGTATCCATGTCCGCCTTCCCGGTGCTGATCGGCATCGGCATAGATTATGCCATCCAGTTTCACAACAGGATCGATGAAGAGTTCACTAAAGGCGGCTCACCCATGCAAGCGGTAATAGAAACGGTAAGCCATGTCTCCATGCCGGTCATGATCGCCCTGATTATAACCGCCATGGGATTCGTCTCCCTCCTCACCTCATCTGTGCCCATGACCAGAGATTTCGGGCTGTTATGCCTGGTCGGACTCTTCCTTTGCTATCTGTCTGCCCTCTTCGTGGGGGTTACTCTGCTTTACATTATGGAGAAGAGAGGCTCATCCAAGAGAGCAATGATGAGGAAAGAAGTCGCAGCCAATGTGCCCAAAGACACGATGATCGGAAGCATCATCGAGAAGGTCTCGGACATCTGCATTCAAAGATGGCATCTCGTGCTTGCTGCGGCATTATTCCTCTCCCTGGTAGGCATCTATGCAGATACTCAAGTTCAGGTGGATACCGACTTCAAGAATTATGTGCCTCAGCACTTGCCTCCGCTCATAGACTTCAGACATATGAGCGACATCTTTGGAGGCACGGATACGGTTGACCTCATCGTTCAGGCCGATGACATTACGAATCCCAATACCCTGTGTTGGATGGATGAATTTTGCATTTATTTGAAGAATTCCCGAGATCAGGTATATGGTTACGAAAGCATAGCCTCCTTAGTCAAGAAGGCCAATGGCGGCGAGATACCTCAGGACCAAACTGAAATCAGAAAGCTGATCGATTC
>JAPKYC010000059.1 GCA_026394505.1 Methanothrix sp. | reverse complement strand
GGTATTGACCTCTAGCCACTCCAGCCGTCCCAGGCCCGTCTGCCTCATGGTAAGCCCAATCTTGCTCTCGCGAGGCTCTTTCTCATTCAGGCTTACGGCTATAATCCTGGCTCGAACCTTATCCCCTTCTCCTAAGGACTTGTTCGACTCTTTGCTGACCAGCCGCGCGTTCTTTTCATCATAAGATATATACTCATTGGTGATCTGGCTGACGTGCAGAAGGCCATCGAATGGTCCTAAAGAGAGAAAAGCTCCGAATTTAACTATCTCCACTACCTCGCCTTCGATGATCTCCTGCATCTCGGGCTTAAAGACGAGGGCATCAAAGTTGACTTCGTAGTAAATGGACCCATCCCCTGCCAGGATGTGACCTTCTCCAATGTCATCTGCTCCGAGCACGGCCACAATGGTTCCCAGTGACTTGTCAACAACTGCCTCGTATTTATCGCGCAGTGCCTTGTCCACTGCCGCCTCGAGGGGATCTCCCAGATGATCCGGTTCTATCCTGGCCACACCCTTAAGCTTCATCTTCTTATACATCGTACTCCTTCTTCGTCGCCTCTAGATATCGTCTCTGGCGTAGGTATACTACGGTGATGTCTTTACTAAATAACCTTTTCTTTAAAGCTTTGTCATTGGTAAAGACAGCCGCGCCCGTCTCAAGGGCAAGCTCAACGATAGCCTGATCGGCATCAAAATTGTCCTCTCCAACGGCATGGCAGTCTTTCGCAAGGCCCAGTGCCACGCGGGCGGCAATCTTATCCCTTCCTTTGTCTGCCCTTTTTGCCAGGAATCGAAGCTCTCCCAGGACAGAGGCCGGGACCAGCCACTGTGCATATCCCAGGCGCAAGAGCTCACTGAAGATATCCACACCGAACTGCTCGGCCACCATCAATGCGTTGGTATCGAGGATGACCTTCACGCTACTGCTATCGATGCATGCCTTCATGCTACTCGGTTATGGTGCCAACGCCAATGAGACGCCATCTGGCACCAATTCGCCTGCTGACTGCCACTCGATCTCCTTTGTCGGCGCAAACCGGCCTCTTGAGCTGTACCTGAACAATGCCGCCCTCACGAGCACTGGTTACAACACCAACGGTTGTGGCCGTGCCCACATTGAGCATCAAGGGCTCGCTGGAATGGATGGGCTCGACACAAGACTCGTCTGTGACTCCAACGACGCGCTCCAAAAGCCGCATATTCATAGTAAATGCGGACCGGGCTGGCGGAAGTTTGCCCGGTTCTCCTGCCATCTGTCCCACCAGCGCATCGCTCTTGGTCATGATGGGGTCGAGCAGAGTGCCCACGCCCATCAGGCCACCGGGAGTGATCTCTTCCTGAACATGTTTTCCGGCCAGCAGTGTTACCACCTTGGTCTGGATGGGCACCCACTGTTTCCTGCCCTCGTATTCCACGAGCCGGCCCGGGCAGATCTCAATCTTGTCGCCGGTATGCAAGACGCCCTGGCTGAGAGAGCCGCCGATGACTCCGCCTTTAAGGGCCTCGGGGGTAGCTCCCGGTCGATTGATGTCGAAGGAGCGGGCAATCTTCAGGAGAGGCGGCTTGTTGATGTCACGGGGTGGCGTTGGTATGGTCTTCTCGATGGCCTCAATGACCATATCGACATTGAGGTTCTGCTGAGCAGAAATAGGCACAATGGGCGCATTTTCGGCCACCGTTCCCTTTACGAAATCCTTGATCTGGCGATAGTGCTCCATCACCTGTTCCCTGGACATGAGATCTATCTTATTTTGCACTATCACGATTTTGTCGATGCCCGTGATGTTGAGGGCCATGAGGTGCTCTTTGGTCTGGGGCTGGGGG
>JAPKYC010000275.1 GCA_026394505.1 Methanothrix sp. | reverse complement strand
GTGGCCTTGGTGGTCTCGATGGCGTGGTCGAAGGCCGGAACATCGTACTTATCAGTCTCGGGATCGTAAGGCCGCTCTGCCAGGTGCGCCTCCACGAATGCCCGCAGGTTGGGATTGGGCTTGTCGCCGGAGTAGTAGCCCTCGGGCATCTGTGGGACAGGGCGCTTCTTTATTGCAGTCTTTTTTCGGCCATCGGTCCAGTCAGTCATTGGGAGATCCTTGGCTGACTGATGAGACTCCAGGCGATAAGACTTTTGGATGATCATTCTGCTCATCAAATAAGCGCGATCCGCGAAACGACTAAATATAAAGAGCAATCAAATTCTTTTAAGGTAAGTGGAGCCGTTTTGATGCTCGATGTTGACCTGTCAAGAGAAGAGGCTGATGCTATCTACGAAGCGCCCAAGTATGTAGACTCCAATGCGGTATCCTGGGAGATGACAGAAGGCAATTCCCAACGGATCAATATATCTCTGACAACGGAAGACGGGACTCCTCTGCGAATCAGGGGCTGGTATAGCTGGGGTGGATCAATGAGATACGGATTCTCGCTCCTCTTCAAGAATACCATCGTTATCAGACGCTGGGACAACAAATTGGGCCACAAAGATCCTGTAACCAGGAGCGAAACTACAGGGCCTCACAAGCACTACCACGATCCGATTTATGCAGACTCACGATGTTATGAGACAAACGATGTTAGAACTGGCGATGTCAATGGCGCTCTGTTTGACTTTATGAAGGAGTGCCATGTATCGATAGAAGGAATCGATTATCAGTCATTGGGGGAATACCATGGAGTGTGAAGAGATAGTCCGGCTTTATTTCGAAGGTATGAGAGATAGATTCTCTGTTGAGGCCACGGAAGATGGCTGCATCATTCGCACTCCCTACCAGGACCCGGATAATGATCCTATCAGTATTCACGTGAAAAAAGATGACAACTGCTTCCGGATATCAGACCAGACCCAGGCCATGGAGTTTCTATTCCTTCACGGCATAGATATCAGGCCAAAGTCCAAGCAGAGATGGCACTTCGACTCCATTCTAAGAAGGTTAGATGTTGATACGGCTGCAAATGAGCTGTACTTAGAAGTCCAGAAGGATGATCTAGCCGATGGCAGAGCACGACTCAGTGATGCTGTAAAATCAGCAGAGCATCTGGTTTACACAGCAAAGACACGAAGCCAGCTGGATTTCGGAGAAGAAGTGGCCATCTGGCTAAGCAGCAACCAGATAATCTCGGATAGAAGAAAGGAGTTCATAGGAGCTTCAGGCAAGCAGGTATCTGTGGACTTTATAATTTCGCGCAAGAAAAAAGTGCCTGCCTTTATGTATTCGCTCCATGCGGAGAGTCCAGGATACGCAAACGGATTGGTAAATAAAACCATCGTAGCATGGATAGAACTGCGAGACGCCGGAATTCAATTCGATTCTGTCTGTCTTCTTGACGATACGGTAGAAGAAGATGTATGGAGAGAGCCTTATCCGAAACTGAAGAGACTCACAAGTACTGTAGCTTTCTGGGAGGAGAGGGATGAACTGCTGGAGGCGCTCGCTTGATCGCCTTCAGATCAATTATGTGATTATCAATCAGTTCTGAGAACGCGTTATGCTCGCTCGTTAAGGCTCCATATGTGATCATCTGCAATGAGGTTGGTTGGCAACAGGTAGCTGTCCTCGCCGGACTCGGAGAACATGATTATCTTGTCGCCGGCCCGCCTTCCGGGCAAGAGCAGTATCACTCTCTTCTGGTCCGTGGACAGGGTGCGCAGTGGATTCAGGTCCACGTCATAGGCGAAGAGAAGTTCCAGGTTAGAAAGCACTATGAGGCCGTCTTCCATAAGCTTTTGGCGCAAAAACTTCTCAAAGGCCCGGTAGATATGAGCTCGGGTAGGCTCGGGCTTCCTGGCCTCGCTCTCAACGAGCTTTTTGAACTCGTCGTCCGGGATAGCACTGAGTATTCCTTTGTTTACCGAAGTTGGGGCTGGGAAGGGCTGCCCGTCAGAGGTCTTCGCTTCCTGGAGACGGGATGAAAATCGCTCCAGGGCGCTGTAAGAACCGACTATGCTATACAGATGTCTCCCTACATCAACTGAAAGCTTGGCTATAATGGCCTCAATAATTTCCGTATCCCTTATGTCTGCGTCCTCCTAACAGATCCTTAATTAACTTCATGCTTTGAAGTAATATGTCCTTTAAGCGGTCTTCGGTCGGACAAAATATATTATTAGATTATTCTTTCCTTCCCCAAGTATTCGACAAGTTCCTCTAGAGTGAACTTGGTAGTGAACTGCCTGAATCTGTCGATCTCTGAGACCTTTGCCAGGATGCCCTGATTCCTCAGTTCATATAGCCCGGCAAGCAGCTTATCTGGATTCCAGAGCATTGATTTTATAGCTTGATTCTGCTCCACATTTGATATCTCGTACATCCCAGGCTGTGGAAATTCGCTGTGGATCACAAAAGCCAGGGAGGCTGTCAATGGATCGCGATAGCCAAAACTGATTATCTTTCGGTCTGATCGAGCTAGGCCGCCAGCTACAAGAGAACTTACAATGGCCTGGGCGGACATATTGATAACTTTGGCAGAGGGGTAACGTGCTGCCAGATATTCTCTTATCTTCAATCTGTCGAGGCGACCATAACCGACGGCCGGCATCAACAGGTCATTAAAGATGGAGAGCATCAAAGGCTCTGCCTTGCAGAACCGGTAAAAGCATGCATCTCGAAGCTCCTGGCGCCCCGAGTAAATCTTGGCGAAAGATCTCATCGCCTGATCAGCCTTGCCATCAGGAAACAGCCTGTTCACAATGTAGGGAACGTATCTATCTTTGGTGTTCTGGCCGCTGAAGGGCAGGTTCTCCTTGAGGAAAGCTCTTATCATGCCGATATCTTCCGTATCAGGCAGCCTGGGCAGAATCTCAATGGCTTCTTTTAGAACAGAATTGGTGAAAAGATCGCTCTTGCGCCGGGCAATATTTGCTTTGCGCAATTGCGTCTCTTTCTTCGATGGCAAAGTGGGCTTTTGATCTGACAATGGTTGAAACTTGCTTAGGCTTTGTTGCGGCTTCTCAAAAACTTCTTTTTGTTGATCCTTGGAAGTTTCATTGGCGCGAAGATATCCTACGAGCTTTAGGAGCGTTGCGGTATATGATTTCACTCCCTTTACCCGGCATAGAGCATCAAAATCAGAGGACAAAACGCCATCCAATCCTCCAAATTCTAAGATGAGCTTTTTAGCCAACGGCTCAGGATTTCCTCTGCTCACGGCATAGCTCAAAAGCAGCTCAAGGAGTGCCTCATCCGTGAGTGCATTTGTCTCTCCTGAGAAGAAGTCATCTCTCAGCTTCTGCCTTAGCCCTATCTCGCTTTTCTCAGCCATCCGTCCCTCATTAAGGCCATTAGAGATAAAGCCAAATTAAATTATTGGTCAAGACTGCATTCCAGAGAATCCTGTAACGAAGAGTAGTCATTGCTCTAATTTGGCCTTTTAACGTATAGCCATTAGCCCATTCCTTGACCTAAACCTTTCGCCCTCTCCGCACGCCCTTCCTCACAATCGTGTAAATGGACTGCACGGTGTTCCCGATGAAAAACCGCGGCGGCATCCGCTTGCCCACCACCCGCATCTGCCCGGCCCGGATGGCAGCCACCGCCTCCTCTGCATCCGCAGCCTCGATCTCTGTAACTCCCAGGCCGACCGTGGCTGCAAAGTGCGAGTCCGAATCTGCATTATTTATGAATCGATGTGACCTGGATGCCTTGAACCCTGTGGATCGGCTTGCTTGCACGCTCAGTTGTGACCAGCTCTTCAGCCCCAGACAAGACGGCTGCAGCCACATGTAAGGAATCCACCGCAGCAAGACCAAATGATCGAGCAATTGTGTTGCCGGCCTTTACAATCTCGACAACATCATCTTCCCAGAAGCCGACCGAATTAAAAAATGCCCTATAGAACTCAAGTTCATCTTTTTTCCCATTGTAAATCGCCTTGGGAAGCACTTCAAGTTCGATAAAAGGACTTGATACGAACTCGCGAGATTGGTCATCCAGAATCTCAAGCGCACTTATTGAAGGCGCATCTTCGCCCCTTGCCGCCGCTATCAACACCCCGGCGTCAATAAATGTCCTCTTCCGGATCAATCGGTCTCTTCTCGACGTGCTGCTACCTCTTTATCGATCTCATCCCATCCGAGAAGAGTCTCTCCTGATGCAACAATCCTTTTTCGGATGGACCAGAGTCGCCGACCCAGGGGCGTTTTCGGTTTGAATGAAGAGCCGGTCACCTGAATATGAGGGTCTGTTTTGGGCAATGGCTCAATTTTTGCTACTGCAGATTCGTTTTCGCACATTATAGGTCCTCTATTTTGATGTTAACATCTATTTGTCAGTCATGCTCA
>JAPKYC010000123.1 GCA_026394505.1 Methanothrix sp. | reverse complement strand
GCCACGCAGGATGCCGAAGAGTGTTGCTCCGAAGACCAGATGGTAGCTATGAATCGGGGCGATGAAGGTGTTCTTGATGCTCTTGGACCACATGTCGAAGAGAAGAACGTAGGCTACATCCATCTGGGCCACCTGCAAAATGGTAAGAGCAATAGCGCCCACTATGAGAAAGGATACCATCGAGCCCTCCACCTTCAAGAACCGCGTGAGCAGACCAATGGACAGCAGGCTGATCATGGGCCAGAAGAACAACTCGAATACGGTGAAGATGTTCCTCTTGGAGATGATCCAGTTCTTGTAGGCACTAGCCAAGTACTTGTTCAATTCACCTTGCCAGTTCAAGGAATACATCCTCCAAATCGGGTTCTTTTATGGTTATGTCAAGGATTCTGGCATGGCAAAAGAGCTTGACTATCCTGTCCAGACTGTCCTCGCTTCTGTCGATCACAATCTCCACGCGGCCCCTCTCCGCTTTTATGCCTAAAACGCCCGCCATGCTCTCCAGGGCCGCCATGTCTGCAGGCCCCTCGTAAGAGACCACCACCCTCTCCCCCAGCCCGAGGTGCTTCTTCAAATTGCGGGGCGTGTCCATTGCTACGATCTGACCCTTGCGCAGAAAGGCAATCCGATCGCAGAGCATCTCCGCCTCAGGCATGTAGTGGGTGGATAAGACCACGGAGATGTTCTGTTCCTGGTGAATTCTCTTTATCAGCATGCGGGTTTTTATGGAGATATCAGGATCAAGACCCGTGGTGGGCTCGTCTAAGAACAGCAGACGAGGGCGGTTGAGCATGGCCTTGGCCAGAGAGAGCCGCTGCTTCAGGCCTGTAGAGAGGTTCTCGAACTTCATATCCCTAAACTCGCCTAGCTCAAAGGCATCGATCTGATCTTCCACCGTCCGGGAGAGGGTGGAACCGTAAAGGCCATAGAGCATGCCGTAGTGGCGCAGGTTCTCCTGCACGGTCAGGCTCCAGGGGAAGTTGGGCTTGGCGGTACTGATGTTTATGGCTTTGCGTATCTCTCCGCTGTCGCGGCGCGCATCCATTCCCAGTATGAATAGACTGCCCCTCTCCGGGTAGATGAGAGTGGAGAAGATGGAGATGAGAGTGGTCTTGCCTGAGCCGTTGGGGCCCAGCAGGCCGAAGATCTCTCCCGCCTCGATATCCAGGGATATGTTCTGAAGAACTGTGGTGCTACTCCCCCAGAAGCTCTTATATCTCTTGCATATTCCCTTAGCTTCGACCGGTTTTTCTGTCATGTGCCGCTCTTGTTTTATCTCATTGCATTCGTCTTCTCTTGCGACGAAAGAGCAGATCCCCTCTTTTCCATATGAGAAAAGCTGCCAGGCCGGCTAATGCCAGGCCCCCCAATACCGGCAGTGCAAAGTTTCCCAAACCCCCGGCGCGGGAGAGAGAGATTGGCAGAGGGACAATTATGCTTTTCTCCCGGCAATCAATCTCACAGCCCAGTTGGTAATCCTGCAGGCCGGCATTTCCATCTACGCGCGCCACGAATGCGGCTACATCCAACGATCCTGGGGCCAGGTCTCCCAGCCTGGTATCCGGGCCCTCGGCGTAGAAGGGAGGAGCAGCCAGGAGCCTGGCCGAGCAATTATGAAGCATTGTAGCGCCATCATTGCTGATCGCCGCCCTCAGGTTGCCACTTCCTCCCGCATAAAGCTCTGAGTTGATGCCAAAAATGCACAAAGGCTCATTATTTCCGGCCACAAATACCGAAACCGTGAGGTTTTGCCTTTCCGCTTCATAAAGGGGGAAGACCTCGCCGCCGCTCGCGCTCACATCCACCTGCCTCTCATAATCAACGCTTAAGGGAAGGGCATACCAGCCGCTTGCATTCTTCTGTGCGGTGATATTAAACTGCAGCAATGCAGCAGCTCCCGCAGGAAGGGTTTTGATATGCTGCTTGATTTGCTGCGTCCCTGTTGTCACCTTTATGGGTCCTGAACCCATGGGCCCCGCTCCGGCAAGGGCGGCATTGATGTTCAGGGCATTACTGCTCTGCATTTCCGCACTCATCTCCAGCAATATGTCTTCATTTGAGCCGCTCTCGTTAATGGGCATCAGCTCTTCCAGCTCGCCTACATTGGCCAGGTTTATTCGCAGGATACTGTTGCCTGGGAGCAGAGCCGGATTTGCCACCGAGGCGGTAAGCTCTGGCCGGCCAAAGGATTTGTAGTGATCATCTGCGAAAAATATGAGATCTTCTGCCTGGCCCGTCCCGGCAAGAAGAAGCAGAATGCTGATGATATGCAGGAGCATCATCGTCTTTAGGGTTAATTTGCATCCATTAAATAAGCCTGTCTATCGGGAAAGCACTGTGCTCAGGAAAAAAACTGCGGCTGCCGTCAGAATTATGGTCGCTCCGGAGGGAACATCCAGCTCATAAGATATCAAAAGACCTATGGTTACAAAGATCGCGCCCAGGAACATGGAGCCGGCCATGATAGCGGGCAGGCCCAACATGTGGCGCCGGCTTATGGCGCCGGGAATGGTCAGAAGCGCTATGACCATGATTATGCCCACGATCTTGATGAGAATGACGACGCTAAAGGCCACCATAGCTAAGAGCAAGAGGCGAAGGCTCTGCACGGGCAGACCTATGGCCTCTGCGTAAATAGGATCGAAGCTTAAGAGGAGAAACTCTTTGTAGAGCAGAAAGACCAGAGCCAGGATGATCAAGGTGAGTGCCGAAATAAGCAGCACATCGCTCCTCGTCACGGCTAAAATATTTCCGAACAGGTAGCCGTAAAGGTCTCGGGCGTAGCCCTGGGAGAGAGTGAGAAGCATTATTCCCAAAGCCATTCCCGTGGCCATGAAGACACCGATGGCCGTGTCCTCGGATACGCGCGCCCGGGAGCTGACCATGCCTATGCCCAGAGCCGTCAAAACGGCCGATCCTATTCCGAAGGCCAGAGGATCGTAGCCCAGGAAGTATCCAAGACCAATGCCGCCAAAGGCTGCATGAGCAATGCCGTCGCTGATGAATACTATTTTATTTAAAATTACGTATATTCCAATTACGCCGCAGAGCACCGAGGCGGCCAGGCCCGCAGCCAGGGCATTTCTCATGAAGTCGTACTGGAGAAAATCCAAATCAATCATGTTCCCTCAAGACTCGATGGGGCGTGCCGTGCGCTATCATCTCCACCGGGCAGCCGTAGGCCTTCTCGATATCCTCATTTTTCAATTCCTTGGAGTCGTGATAATAAAGCCGCTGGTTTAAGCAGGCGATTTTGCCTACGTATTTGGAGATGGCTGTGACATCATGCGAGACCAGCACTATGGCCATGTGAAGATCGCGATTCAGATGGCAGAGCAGATCATAAAAATCCGTCTGCTGGGCGGAATCAACGCCTGCAGTGGGCTCATCCAGGAGGAGCAACTGTGGATCGGAGACCAAAGAGCGGGCTACAAAGACCCTCTGCTGCTCTCCTCCAGATAGAGTGCCAATCTCGCGCAGGGCTCTATCTTCCATTGCCACAGCCTTCAGCGCCTCAAGGGCGGCCTGGCGGTCCATGCGGCCATAGCGGTGCAATAGCCCGGTGCGGCTGTATCTTCCCATGAGCACTACATCCAGTGCCTTGACGGGAAAGCTCTGGTCAAAGACGGTCTTCTGGGGCACGTAGCCAACGCGGCTACGCGCCGCTGCGGGCGGCAGCCCGAATATGGCAATGCTGCCCCGCTCGGGCTTGATCAGGCCCAGCATTGCTTTGAGCAGGGTGGATTTGCCGCCGCCGTTGGGGCCGATAAGGCCCAGGAAGTCGCCCGCTACCAGCTCCAGATTTATGTCCTCCAGGACGGCATGCTCTGCCCGGCAGATCCAGAGGCCCTTTATGGATACGATCTTCTCTGTCATGCTAGGCTCTTGGCAATCTCCCTTCCGGCATAGGCCATATTCTTCAGATAGTTCTTAGCCAGGGGATCCAGAGTCACAATGCCGGTGTTCATCTCCCGCGCCATCACCTCGGCTGCCTTGGGGTTATACTCCGGCTCAACGAATATGGTGGTGATGTTACTCCTTCTGGCCAGGTCGATCACCTCGCCCAGATATTTGGGTCCGGGCTCCTTCTCGTTCTCCATAAGCGGCACCTGGGATAGATCGTAGTCCCGGGCAAAGTAGGTCCAAGCGGGATGGTGCACAATGAAGATTTTGTTCTTTTTGCCGGCAAAGGTCCCGTTCAATTCTACGTCCAGGGCTTTTAGCGTTTCTAAATAAGCGTCTCGGTTCTTGATATAGAAATCTTTATTTTTCGAATCGACCTCTATCAGTCCGGAGCAGATGTTATTTACCTGTACGGCAGCATTTCGCAGAGAGATCCAGACGTGCGGATCTATCTCACCTTCGTTCTCTTGCAGCAAGGCGATGCCCTGAGAAGAGTCTACTACCGCCATTCTCTTATTGGTCTCCAGCAGCTTGTCCATCCAGAACTCAAGACCCGCCCCGTTCATGACATAGAGATCAGCTTTGGCCACATCCATCATCAGAGAAGGCGTGGGCTCGAAGGTATGAGGCTCGGCTCCCGGCGGAACTACCACCGTAACCTCGACCTTCTCGCCGCCCACCGCCTTCACAAAGTCGCCCAGAGGAGCGATGGTCGTGGCCACCTTGATCCTGTAGGAAGCATTGCCGGAAGCATTTTCGGAAAGAGTGTCGGAAGAGGACTCATCCTGCGAGATGCAGCCGGAGAGTATGGCTACTGCCAGCAGCAAAACCAATATCGTTATCTTATTTATATTACTTATCATACTACTGCACCTTTTTTGGTTTCTGTGGACAACAGATTCTTGCCGATGTATTTGGAGCGCGTTTTGCCGTTCTCCCGCCAGTAGCCGTACCAGTAGGGACCGTGCGGACAACCTTTACAGTTCTTGCCGCAGGAGACCTTCTCCAGGCGGTAGGTCGTGGAGCCGGATGTATGTACCTTCAGGACTTCTCGGTTTGCGGGCAGATCATCAACTCTTGCTCTTTCTGAGATGAGGCGCTCGACCAGCTCGCGTATCTCATAAAGGGCGGAAAGATCCTGGCGCTCCAGGGCACTGAAAATGGTTTTGGCTATCAACAGAATGGTCTTATGTAACGATGCTTATAAACTTGTTGGGGAATTACATAAGAAAAGTCATAACCAATGGTTACGGACTGCCACCACCGCCAGGCACGAGATGCGTGAGGGAGGACTCAGAGAGCCCTCAAATATTTTTATCGTCTTACCCTGATTCCGTTGGTCTCAAGATAGTCCTTCACCTGGCCCGCCGTGTACTCGCCTCTGTGGAACATGCCCGCCGCCAGAGCCGCATCCGCTTTGGCCACTGTGAAAGCTTCCAGGATATGCTGGGGAGTGGAGGCTCCGCCGCTAGCGATAACGGGAATATTCACCGCATCGCAGATGGCCCGGGTGAGAGGAAGGTCGTATCCGATGTTGGTTCCGTCCCGGTCCATGCTCGTCGGCAAAAGCTCTCCTGCACCAGATTCTTCCATCTTGCGGCACCAGTCAATGGCATCTATCCCTACAGGCTTTCGCCCACCGTAGATGACCAGCTCAAACCAGGCTTTTGATCCGTCCTCCATCTCGTAGACATTGACGCCGGGCACGATCTCTCTATTTCGCCGGGCATCGACGGCCAAAGTGATGCAGCTCGATCCGAAGGTACTGGCGGCCTCCTTTACGAAATCGGGAGTTTTAACGGCGGCGGTGTTGATGCCCACCTTGTCGGCCCCTGCATCCAGTATCTGCTTGATGCCCTCCAGGCTTGCGATGCCCCCGCCCACGGCAAAGGGTATGTCCACCGCATCGGCAACTTTGCGGGCCACATCTACCATGGTCTTCCTTCCTTCATGAGTGGCGGTGATGTCCAAAAATACCAGCTCATCCGCACCCTGTTCTTGATAACGCTTGGCAAACTCTACGGGATCGCCCTGCCGCTGCAGGTCTACGAACTTGACGCCCTTCACCACAGAGGGCACGCCATCCACGACCTTGACGTCCAGGCAGGGAACTATCTTGGCGTAATCCTTCATGGCAGTAGAATGGACAATCATGGAGTAAAAGAGTTGCCCTTTGTGAGCTTTGTGCGCTTCGTGGTTAATATTATAATGTGCCAAAATAAAGCAAATTGCAAAAATTGCACTCAATACTGCCAGGAAAAGGAAAAAAAGAAATCTGGCTAGGAAGGCCGGAAATCTCCGGCCTCAGGTCCAGGCTTGTCCTAGGATAACGTCTTGGCTCAGGCAAACCTCTTGTAGATGTCCGCCTCGGAGGCGGTGGGCTTGACCGTCTTCAAGGCCTCTTCAAAATGCTTGTTTTCCAGTTTGTATTCGCAGACCTGCGCATCAACCTTCGCCTTTCCGCAAAGGACGCACTCCCGGATGGCCAGCATAACCGCCTCGCCTACCAGTGCACCCAGGTCGGCTCCGGAGAACTCCGCTGTCCTCCTGGCCAGATCGTCAATCTTGACATCTTCGGCCAGGGGCTTTTTGGCGGTGTGAATCTTCAGGATCTGCCGGCGGGCCGTCTCATCCGGCAGTCCGATCTCGATGAGCCTGTCAAAGCGCCCCGGTCGCAGCAGCGCCGAATCGATGATGTCCGGCCGGTTGGTGGCGGCAATCACCATGACGCTGTTCAGAGACTCAAGGCCGTCAAGTTCAGTCAGGATCTGCGATATGACCCGCTCCGTGACGTGCGAGTCGCTGGTCGATCCGCCCCGCGCCGGGGCTATGGAGTCGATCTCATCCAGGAAGATCACGGAGGGTGCCGCCTGGCGAGCCTTCCTGAAGGTCTCACGTACCGCCTTCTCTGACTCGCCCACCCATTTGCTGAGAAATTCCGGACCCTTGATGCTGATGAAGTTGGCCTGGCTTTCCGTGGCTACCGCCTTGGCCAGCATGGTCTTGCCTGTGCCTGGCGGGCCGTAGAGCAGTATGCCCTTGGGGGCCCTGGCATCCATGTGAGTGAAGAGCTTGGCATAGGTGAGGGGCCACTCCACCGACTCGATGAGCTGCTGCTTGACGTCGGACAGACCTCCGATATCATCCCAGTGCACATTGGGCGACTCCACCATGACCTCACGCATGGCAGACGGCTCCATCTCGCGCAGCGCCTCCAGGAAGTCGTCGTTGTTGACCTCGATCTTATTCAGGGTCTCGGCTGGTATGGACTCAACCTCCAGGTCGATTTCCGGCAAGACTCGCCGGATGGCGCGCATGCCTGCCTCACGTGCCAGTGCCGCCAGATCAGCGCCCACGAAGCCGTGCGTCACATCGGCCAGCTTCTCCTGGTTCACGTCTTTGGCGAGAGGCATGTTGCGGGTATGGATCTGCAAAACCTCCAGGCGGGATTGACGGTTGGGAACGCCAATTTCAATCTCCCGGTCAAATCTGCCAGGGCGTCGCAAAGCTGGATCCAGGGAATCGGGCCTATTGGTCGCACCGATGACCACCACTTTGCCGCGCGTCTCCATGTCGTCCATGAGGGCCAGCAGTTGAGCCACAACGCGCCGCTCTACCTCACCCGTCACCTCTTCTCTCTTGGGAGCGATGGAGTCGATCTCATCGATGAGGATGATGGAAGGCGCCTGCTCCTCCGCTGTCTTGAAGAGACTGCGCAGCTTCTCCTCGGACTCGCCGTAGTACTTGGACATAATCTCCGGG
>JAPKYC010000051.1 GCA_026394505.1 Methanothrix sp. | reverse complement strand
CATTCAAATGGTTGTCGTCGTGTATAATCTCGTTCATCACTCCACCGATGGACTAACATTATGGCTTTTTGCCTCACCGTATCCTCATTCTCTTCCGGGTGCAATGGAAGGCATTGGCTATTTATTTATGTGTTTGTCTCTCATCTCTGCATCGAGACTTTTTTCCGGAAACAAGCTTTCTAAATGGATAAACCGGTCATTTCTGTTTTCGGGACTCACCGGATTTGTTATTTTTACCAACCCTCTCTACCCTTTACCTCTAATTATTGTTTTGATTGTTGCCTTGGCAAATGCAATCATTCTTTTCAGTTCTCTAATTCTTGCTTCTATTTGGTTTAAACAATCTCTCCATGAACGGTAGCCTCATGGCCTATCAAGGATTGTGGGCGGGACTGTCCTTCCATGACATCCTGGGATGGGACAAGGCCCCCCACGGCCTGGTGCTCACCTTCATCGGGATAGGAATGATCTTCGGCGGCTTCTTAGTGGTGAGCTTCGCTCAGATCAAGGAGCCAAGCGAGGCCGCCCACCGCCTGGCGTCCTCGATGCCCGGCGATGGCAGCGCGCGCGGGCGCTCTTGTGAGCTAATTCGCTAGTCAGAAAAAATAGAAATTCTACCTGTGCGCAAAGTACGCCACTATCGGCTCGCCCACGGAATTGATGCGCACGAACCCGTATCGTTCGAACTGCACCACTTTGCCCAGCTCCTCGGCAATGCCCGCTTCGCCCACGCCATCGTCCACGCCGTCCGGCTTCATAACCCGCACTCTCGGCCCGTCCACGGGCGCCCATTGAATTATCTTGGTCCTCTTGCCCATATCCTTGCCCAGGAAGCGCGCCCTTGCCGGCTCTAGATCCGTAATTTCTACGTTGCACAGATCCTTGAGGCGGATGTTGTCTCCGACCTGCAGGCCCGCGAGGTCGCTCTTGCAGATAAGAATCCTGTTGCCGGCAGGAATCTCCCGGAAGCCCCGATCTGCGGTGGGATGCAGAGGCGCATGGGCGAAAGCGGGCACGTCTCCCTCTATTTCCAGGATCACCGGCTCCCAGACGAAGAAGCGGCGGTTGGCCTCGGGGTCGATGATTTTGCGGTTCTCGGCATAGATGGAGTCCATGCTGATGGAAATGTCCGTCTCGCCCACGCCCAGGTCGATCATGAACCTGCGCAGCGCTTCGGGCCGGATGCCCCGGCAGCGCATGGCCCGCACGGTAGGGACTCGCGGGTCGTCCCAGCCCGTGTACTCTCCCGCTTCGATGGCTTTGCGAAGCTTGCTGGTGCTGAAGGAGCCGAACTGATGAATCTTGATCCTGCCCCAATGAATCACCTGAGGATACTCCCAGCCTAAATAGCCGTAGAGATATCTCTGCCGGCTTCCGCTGTCGGCCAGATCCTTGCCCCGGATGATGTGCGTGGTCCCCAGCAGGTGGTCCTCCACCGCCGACTCAAAATCGAGCAGCGGCCAGACGCGGTACTTTGTCCCCACTAGAGGATGGGAGGCGGTGACGATGCGAAAAGCGGGCCAGTCGCGTATGGCCGGGTCCTTGTGGTGCATATCGGTCTTGACCCGCAAGACCGCTCCGCCTTCCGGCATGCGGCCATCGAGCATTTGCTTCCATTGATCCAGGTTCTGCTCGACCGTCTGATCCCGATGCTCGCACTCTATTCCCTTTTCCTTGTGCTCCTTGAAGACGGCCTGCGCACAGCCGCAAACATAGGCTCCGCCCCGTTGGATGAGCTGCTCTGCTATGGGATAGTACTGATCAACACGCTCGCTGGCCGTGATCACCAGATCCGGCTTGGCCAGCAGCCAGGCGCAGTCCTCCAGATACCAGCCGTAGGCTTCAGGCATGGGTCGCTTCTTTACGGGATCGGTGTCATCGAAGCGAATGATGAACTTGCCGCCGTACTTTTTCACATATTCGGAGTTGACGATGATGCCCCGCGCACTGCCTAGCGTTGGCGGCCCATTGGGGTTGGGTGCAAAGCGCATCACCACGCCCTTTTCCGCTCCCGGCAGGGCGGGCAGGCCCTTGTCCGGCTCCTTCTTTTCCGAGAGCTCTGCCAGCAACTCTGGGGCAATGATCAGCAGCCTCTCTTGCCACTCCTCCAGGCTGGTCTTCTCCACGCCGGCCAGCACCTCTTTTACCAGAGGCGATAGCTCTTTGGCCCTGGAGCGAAGCTCCACGTGCTCGCCCAGGAGCTTGCCCATGACCGCCCCGGCATTGGGTGCGGCTTTGTACTTCACGGCGTTTTGCAACGCATACTTTTCTATGAGCTCTCGGATCTCTTCCATGACACATCTCTTCCCGTTCAGGTAAAAGAGCTAATTTCTATCACTCTACTTCAATTTGATTGTTCCGTCATTGAAATGGACTGGCTTTTTGCCAGAGAAAGAGCATCGCTTATGATTTTATCGTGATCGAAAGCCAGGGGTGGCAAACCCATCAGGGCAAAGACCTGAGCCGACCTGGCATCCGAACCAGAGACCAGCTCGCCCCTGCCCTTTGCCAGAAAGGCGGCGGAGACGACGTGCCCTCGGGGATCGCGAGCGGGGTTTGAATAGATGCCTACCAGCCCCAGCAGTTCAATGACAAGGCCCGTCTCCTCGCAGGCCTCCCTGGCCGCAGCCGCCTCAACCGTTTCGCCTACCTCCACAAAGCCGCCGGGCAGGGCATAGCTGCCCGCAAAGGGAGGTTTATCTCTCTTTATGAGCACGATTCCCTCGGCAAAGAGTATGACGGCGTCCACCGCCAGAAGAGGTGTCACTAACCGTTTCGTCTCGTTCATTGAGCCAAAATTCGTTCATCAACCAAAAGACTTATCTACGACTCAAGCCGGATGTTTGTACGGCAAAGGTCGATTATTTATAGATCCCTCCCTACCCTACATCCAATCGGCCTTTTGCTATCCATTTTGCCGGAGACCCATGATGAAGCTCTAATAGCAGGTGCGATTACCTACTATTGATGCCTTTTTATGTGCTGAAGATGGGAGGAAGCCTCATGACTTGCGCCCGGCCGCTCATGCGCGCCCTCCTTGCCCTCGCGGAAGAGGGCTACAGCTTCCTGGTGGTGCCGGGCGGCGGTCCCATGGCCGATCTGGTGCGAGAGATTTATTCTCGCGGCGATCTCAGCCAGGAGGCCGCGCACTGGATGGCCATCTTAGCCATGGAGCAATATGCCTATTTTCTGGCAGATGGAAGCGGGGCTGCTCTCACCCGCGAGATCCACCGTCCGAAAGGCGACTCTCGCGTGCAGGTTCTCTTGCCTTACCAGGCCCTCATTGAGGACGATCGCGATCTTCAGCACAACTGGGACTATACCTCAGATTCAGTGGCGGCCCTGGCGGCCTGGAAGCTATCCGCTCCTCTCATCAAGGCTACGGATGTGGATGGCGTGATCCTGGATGGAAAAGTAGTTTTTGAGATACCGGCAAGTCGCATGCTGGGACGCGTAAGCTGCATCGATCAGGGCACAATCAAACTTCTCTGCGGTCTTCTCAAAGGAAGCAGCGTATGGGTGCTCAATGGTACCGACGCACAGCAGTTCACTAATGCCTTGAGGAAAGGAGAAGGCGGAACAGTTATCAAGGGCTAATTGCGATAAATTCATCCCAGATTCAGTCCGCCTATGGGAAGGTTTATACAGAGAAATACATCAACCAGAGAGGAGATAACATGAAGGAAGAAATACCAGAGAAATGCATATCATGTGGCATTACGCTGACCGGCGTAGGCGGGACGAGATTTCCCTGCCCAAGCTGTGGAACCGTAATTGCCAGATGCAACAAATGTAAAAAGCAGAGCAACGTTTATTCTTGCAGAGCCTGTGGCTTCTCAGGACCTTGAGGTGTAATAGATGGGAGAAGCCGCAATAAGAATGAAGGTTATGCCGGAGAGCACAGATGTGGATCTGAAAAAGCTCGCCGAGGAGATCAAGAAGGTAGTGCCATCCTTTGCCAGGCTGCATGCCATCGAGGAGATGCCCATAGCCTTTGGTTTGAGTGCCTTAATCGTCGTAACAATAATGGACGATAAGGGAGGCAGAAGCCCGGATGAGATTGAGGAAGCAGTCCGCAAGTTACCCGGCGTAGAATCGGCAGAGGTGGAAGAGGTCGGTCTCCTCTAAACCACTTTCTTTGTTTTGGGCTATACAATTGGGCTTGTAGATCAGTGGTAGATCGCCGCCTTCGCAAGGCGGAGGCCACGGGTTCGAATCCCGTCAAGTCCATTTATGGAAAAAGTCCTCGACAACATGGGCAAAGCGAAGAGAAAGCCCATTGTGCCCCGGGAAAGCTCGCGAATATGCGGCGATGACTTGATAGATTTGAAGCTTCATGCCGCCCAGGAGATCCTGGCTGAAGTCTTTGGCATCACAGTTGTCGAGGCGGAAGATATGATAAAGCAGAGAAGCAAAGAGAGAATGCTCTGGCCGGAGAGATTTCAAACCGATAGATAATAATATATCAGTGCAAGCAGAATAGATGGCCTGATGGGAATGCTGGTGAGGTTGATAAAGGCCGTTATTGGCGCTGCTCTACTCAATAAAGCGGTCAGGAATGCCTTCCTAGTCGCGCTGATCAAATCAGTGAACTGGGTTCTGCGACCCTCGACGATATCAAGAATAATGGCATTTGCAAAAAGAAGCGGTTTTTCCGGTCCGGCGGCACTCTCTGCCCTCGCCGCTATCCTGCTGGCCATGATGAAAGGAAGAGAAGAAAGTTCGGGCGCGAGCAGCAAGAGGCAAAAGGATCAAATCATTGACCTTGATGAGTACACCATCCTCGATGACAGGCATTGACAAATCGAAGAATCTTATAAATACGAATCCGCATATCCTCTTTTCATGACCTTCAAAGCCGTGGAAATGGTGGCAGAGCTGATGGCCCTCTCCGCTCGAACCGCGCCCAAAGGCCGGGGCCAGGACTCCTTAGTGATCAAAGTGGTGGCAGGCAAAGAGCTGGGGGAGCTTTCTAGAGAGCTCTTCCGTCTGGGAGAGGCGCGGGGCATCAAATTCTTTCTGCGGGACGCAGGCAATCTGGAAAAAAGCGATGCCTGCCTGCTCATAGGCAGCAGGGCCTCTGATAGTGTGGGCCTGGACTGCGGAGGCTGTGGCTTTGCCACCTGCAAAGATATGCTGGAAGCACAAAAACCGTTCCGGGAGTTGGAGCCGGAAAAATCCTTCCACGGCCCAAATTGCGTCATCAAGATGGCTGACCTTGGCATCGCTTTGGGCTCGGCTGCCAAGACGGCCAGCCTGCACAATGTCGATAACCGCGTCATGTTCACCGCAGGAGTGGCCGCGCTCTCCCTGAATTGGCTGGAGGGCTGCCGAGTGGCCTATGGACTGCCCCTCAAAGCCTCGGGAAAGAGCATCTACTTTGATAGGCCGATCTGAGACCGAGGAAAAAACATTGGCTAAAATGAAGATTAGAGGCGGGGATCTGGACCTTGTAGAATATGATTTCCAGCCCTTTCAACCTGGGGAATGCATCCACACACTGGGTTTTGTTAAGGACTACCAACTCACGCCCCACACTGGCATTGTCAAGTTAAGATTGCAATAGATAGGAGATAGAGTTTCGCAGTTCGAAAAGGGCGAAGGTGGAGCACCACGGCTTTGAGATCCACCGGCACATGAGTCTGCTCCGCGAGGCGGGCCTGGAATTCGTGGGCATGAGCTCGGTAGGCCTCTCCATCGCCATTGGGACAAAGGTGGATAACGAGGGGCTGTAGATAAGAATAACTTAAGTATTTGGGATAGACATAGGCAGTCAGGGTGGTTGTTTTGTTGAAGAGCATAATAATTATTCTCGGGATTTGCACCATTATGTCGCCTGCTGTCTGGGGCGAAGAATCAGGTTCAGTACCGAGTGCAGACGACTTGTTTAAAAAAGGAAATGAATTTTTTGCGCAGGGAAAAATGCAGGAAGCCATCCAGGCTTATGATGAGGCAATAGAGAAAAATCCTCAGCATGCGGGTAGCCTGTCCAACAAAGCTGCTGCTCTAAACCAATTGGGCAATTTCGAGCAGGCCATGCAAATTTGCGAGGAAGCCATCCGGATTGACCCTCAATATGCCAATGCCTGGACCAATAAAGGAAATTCTCTCAATGAAATGGGCAGATACGAAGAGGCCCTCTCCGCTTACGATGAAGCCATCCGCATAAATCCGCAGCTTGGGGAGACCTGGTTTAATAAAGGCCTGGCACTCAGTTTTCTGGGCCGGTTTGAAGAGGCCATCCAGGCTTACAATAAATCGATCGAAGCGGACCCTCAGCTTGCCGAGGCCTGGTACAACAAAGGCATGGCACTGGGCAGCCTTGGTAAATATGATGAGGCCATGCATTCTTACGAAGAGGCACTCAAAATTAACCCGCAATATGCAGAAGCCTGGTCGAATAAGGGCATGATTTTCGGCGGCCAGGGCAAATACGAAGAGGCCGTCAAAGCCCTTGATGAGGCCATCCGCATAGATCCGCAGCTTGCGGAAGCCCGGTACAACAAAGGCAAGGCTCTTATCGGTCTGGGCAAGAATGAAGAGGCAGTAGCCGCCTTTGATGAAGCCATAGCCATCGAGCCTCAATTTGCACTGGCCTGGCGATACAAGGGCACGGCTCTGGTCAGCCAGGGCAAGCACGAAGAAGCCTTGCGGGCTTTTGACGAGGCCATCAAAATCAACCCGCAGTTCGAAGCCGCCTGGTATCACAAAGGGCTGGCTCTGGGAGAAATGGGCCGGTTTGAAGAGGCAGTGCAGGCTTTTAACGAGACATTGAGCATAAATCCAAAGCTTGCCGAAGCCTGGCAGAAAAAAGCCATCAATTTGCAGGCTCTGGGGCGTTCGCCTGAGGCAGAGGATGCATTTGCCAAAGCCGGAGAGCTGGGGTACACGCCCTGATGCCCAGCATTTTTTTGGGTTCCTCGCTAATGGGTCGTGATGCAATATTTAGTTGACGTTTTTTTTATCTGCAATGGGTCAAGATATTACCAGTAAAATAGGCGGACAAGAGCATGCCCGCCTGACGAAAAAATATTTTGCCACTTCTTCGCAGCTCTAAAGCTCCACCATCTTGGCGCTGGTCACTCCCGGCACAGAACAAAGCTTCTTCATGATCTCATCGGTTGCCATCTGATCCACGCTCAGCACCATGAGCTGCGGCTTGCCTGCCGCTATGCGCCCCACATGCATTCCGCCGATGTTGATCTTTCCCTCACCCAGAACCACGCAGCACGGGCCGATGATGTTGGGCCGGTCCTCGATGATGGCGATCACCAGATCTCCCTCAGAGGGGATGTAGGTATGGTACTCGTTGAGCTGGACGATGCGCTTCTCCTTGTTTCCGGAGACCGTGCCCTGCACGACGCTCGCCGCACCGTTTTTGGTCAGCCTGAGGGTAATGGCATTGCTGTATCCGTTGGCAGATTCGGTCTTGCTCTCTAAGAGCTTGACGCCCATCTCCTTGAGTGTCCTCTGGGCATTGACGAAGTTCACGCTGCCGTCTCCCATGAGGCAGCCCAACAGACCAATGATGGCAGATATGGTCACGGGCCTGACATCCTTCTCGGCCAGCGTTCCGCTGTAAATCAGCTCCAAAGTCTCAAAGCCCGTTCCTACAAGCTGCCCAAGCAATGCTCCCATCTTCTCGGCCAGCTTCATGAAGGGCTCCATGACGGCGAGGGTCTCAGGCGAGATAGCCGGCATGTTGATGGCATTCGTGGGTAGACCCCCTCTGGCGATGGCCAGGATCTGATCGGCTACAGCCAGGGCCACATTGACCTGCGCCTCTGCGGTTGAGGCTCCCAGGTGAGGCGTGACTATGATCTTCTCTTGATCCAGCATGGGATTTCCGGTGGGCGGCTCCTTGGTGAAGACATCAATGGCAGCTCCAGCCACCTTTCCATCCGCTACGGCTTTGGCCAGAGCGGCTTCGTTGATGATCCCGCCCCGAGCGCAGTTGACTATGCGCACGCCGGGCTTCATGATATTGAACTCGTCCTCGTCGATGAGGTTTCTCGTCTCATTGGTGAGGGGCGTATGCACGGTGATGAAGTCGCCGCCGCGAAGCACCGTCTCTAAATCGCCCAGGGTGATGCCCATCTCCTTGGCCCGCTCTTCTGTGACAAAGGGATCGTAAGCCAGGATCTGCATGCCGAAGGACTTCATGCGCGCCGCCACCTCAGCCCCTACCCGGCCCAGGCCTACGACGCCCAAGGTCTTGTTGAAGAACTCGACGCCGGTGTATTTCTTGCGGTTCCACTCGCCCTTATGTAGCGCTGCATTGGCCTGGGGGATGTTTCGGGCTAAGGCCAGCATCATGGCAATGGTATGCTCGGCAGCAGAGATGGTGTTTCCGCCTGGAGTATTGAGCACGATGATGCCCCTTTTAGTGGCGGCCTCTACATCCACATTGTCAATGCCGACACCGGCTCTGCCGATGACCTTGAGCCGGTCTGCCGCTTTTATGACATCGGCGGTGACCTTGGTTCCGCTGCGGATGACCAGAGCATCGTAATCCTTTATCTTCTCGATAAGCTCTTCGGGGGAGAGGTTGGTGATGACATCAACGTCTGCTCCCGACGAAAGCCTCTTTACGCCTTCTTCGGCTAATGAATCACTGACAAGAACCTTCATGAGCATTCCTTCTGGACGGTCAAAGATGTACAAGGATTTGATTCTTTCGAGAGCGAAGACGAAAAGTAAGTCATCTAGCTGCAGGGTAGCCAATTTAGACGGACGGAGCGAAGTGTGCTGTTGGACCAGAGCTGAATGAACTTCTCGAGGTCGAATACGCCCGTCAGATCCTCAGTGGCTCGGCTGTAGGTGACATGGCGGCCCATGTAGTCCGACATCATGTCTTTGGACTGCCAGGCGATGTGAGCCTTTCCGATGACGTTGGAATTTAAATTGACCTCTAAGGAGGCATTGCCCCGCGTGTAGTCCTTTTCGTTATTGGATGTGTTGTAGGAGCGGCTGACAACTTGTGTCTCCTTGTCCAGGTGCTCGAAATCCTTGTAGGACTCGGTGACGCTCGCGCCAGCATCGTAGTTCTTGACACAAAGGGTATCTTCGGTCTTGACACTGCCCATGGCCTGATAGAATGAGGCCGGCATATCTGCTGCGGCGAGGCTGAATAAAAGGAAAATCGAAAACAAAATCAGCATCATTCTAAGTGCCCGCATCGGCTGGTTGATTACATGGCTTCTATTTAAGGTGTTGGGCAGCCTTGAGGAGACAAGCCTAATAATACTACCATCGTTGCATGATAGTTGTAATTATAAATGCCGTCAACAAGCCGTCGCCTGGAATATTTCTCAGAATCGGTCATTCGCAAAATTACCCGAATTGCCAAACGCATATGGAGCCATCAACTTGTAGCCATGAAGGATCCCCCGACGTTCATCCCTTCGGCCCCCTCTCCTCAGACGGAGCGGTCCTCTCCTGGACCGTCTTGTGGGCCGCAATGAGGATGTCTACGTCGCAGATGTTGCCCCGAGACTTCAAACGATCCACCTCAAGCAGGAAGAGACTTACAAACTCGTCCTCCATCTTGTTCATCTCGGCAAACCTCATGGCTATGCTCTTGAGCTGTACGCGGGTCGAGAAGCTTTTGGGAAGCTCTCTGTTTACGAGGTTGAAGATCAGCCCGCAGCCCGTGTGGCCGAAGGTGGGGGTGGATGGGCCGATAGAGGTCGGTATGTAGTCCTTGAATGTGTGACCCTGGACGAACTCGCCGCACTCGCATAGTATCGTTCTCTTCATGATAACGATTTCTCCTTTTTGAGCTTGATGAATTATCAGGAACTCTCATAGCCAAAAGGCCAGTACGGGATTTCACAGTCCGGGCGCTTGCCCCTCCGCCTGGCCTTCCAGGTCCATGAAGATATTATCCATCCAGTATATTTCATTCCAGGGGCGTCTATCCTTTAAAGAACTTTCTTACATGAGGAATCAATCACTGAATCTGTACCCTGCTTCGGGAAGCTTACTTCGCAAAAGGGCCTGGCACTGCGGCAAGGCCATTTGATGGGCCGGACCTTTGAGAGCGTGCGCATTGAAGAAGAAGAATCGGGGCTATAGCAAAATGTCCAAACACGCCGAAAAAAAGAAGAATCTATTTGATTTTTGCCTCCACCATCTCTTCCCTGAGCTTGCACAGGTTCTCTGCGCCGCGGACGTAGAACCAGTAGTGTACAATTACCAGCAGACCCCATCCAACCGGGGAGTAGTACATTGCCCAGGCTGGAGTAATCGTGATCGTGCCCATCATATTAAGGGCCAGCCAAATTATGTTCACTACCAGATAGATTGCTATGTGAAGCTGAAACAGTTTCATCTGGTCTGAGACGTGAGCCTCTCGAAAGAGCCTTTTATATTCATCAATTGTACTCGCCATTTCTTGCACCTACCCCTAATTAAACAACCATTAAATTAGGTGCTTGAACAATTTAACCGGCATTCCGCATTAACACTCCAATCCATAATATTTTTCGCAAGCCGGACCAAGTAGCCGAATAATTTTAACAAGATTCTCATTCAGATTGGCAATCTGTTGGTGCATTTCTCCATTGGTCCAAACAGTGACCTCTGTAACTCCCATGAACAGGAAAACAATCCACTTGAGTGTAGGCTTTTGGGTTGGCTTTTTCAATTGATTTAGTATTGTCTCACCTGTTTCGCGCATCCGTTTTCTGAGCATCCACTCTGCAACAGAATATATCATGAGAGTTAAGACCATGATCATAGCAAGAGCTTCAATACGCTGTGGCTTCTTGAGGTATACTTCAGCAACTCGGAAGCTCTTGTCCTTGAGGAATCTAAAACCACGTTCAACCGCTTGCTGACCCTTATAATAGCTGAGAATCGTGTTGGGATCGAGATTGAGGTCGTTTGTGGCTAGAATAAACCTTCCAAGCTTGGATTTTGCCTTGGCAACTTTTTCAGCATTGATCTCGATCTCTGCCTCGATTTGATGGACTTCCAGAAGCTTTTCTCCATTTCTGGGTCTCCCCCGCATCTTTCCGTTTCTTCTGGTGACCAATTTAACTGATAGATCCTTGAATCTCCAAAAATGATGCTCAGATAACCATAATTCGGCTTCTTTTCGTGCATCTGCCTCACATGCGAACTCGCGACGCTTGAGCTTGGCCAGAGATCTCTCGGCTTGTGTCTTCTCCTTGACAAGCTGCTTTTCAAAGGTCTTTTCCTTGCGTTCCTGCATCGGCTGAGATTGGAACAGAACCCATTTCTGTGGGATACCTCCATAATTTGAGGTCGTCGAGAAATATTTGTATCTCGAATCCAGGCAATCAACCAGATCGACTTCGCGATTTAGTAGACTTTCGCTCTCAGTTATTGTTGCAGGGACGCGGGTTATCCAGAGCATCTCGGTTCCAAGTCGCTTGATATTCTTCTCGCTATAGACGGCGCTGTCCGCCATGTAATAGGAGGCATCGTCCAAATTAAGTCCCTTCTTGATCATCATGAAGGCCTCAATGATCGTGTTTCTATCCGAAGCATTGCCGGAATAGGCTTTGGAAAAAAGTGGTATTCCCTCCTGGTTCGTTACCAAACCGAGGACGAACTGCTTCAGATCCATCCTGCCATCTTTGGAATGGCCTAACGTTATCTCGATAGCGTTCTGACCATCATATCCCTCATATTCACCTTGGACACTAAAGCTCGTAGTATCGGCATGAAGTCTCTGGACGCCAAGGTCTAGGTGGCTCATCACATTCAGAGATATATCATTGAAGAGTTCTGTGGGTCCATACGCGGAAATCGCATCAAGAGTCCTTCCCAGAACATCGTCGTTTAGATCAGAAGCTTTAACGCCCTCTCCAAGCAACCTTTCAATAGGAAGCTTCTCATAAAACTCAGAAAATAAATATAGCCTCTGACCGACATAGCCCAAAGCATTCAAAACCATGGCTTTGATGACTTTTGAATGCTCTAGATTGTGATTTCTGAGCTTTGGAATCCGGTCATCGACAATTCCTGCAACCTCAAGTTGATCGAATACGCCAGCTACCAAACCCATGTGCTCCAGTGGAAGAGTTCTGATCTCCATTCTCGCTACCCCATCTAAGGGGATATAACGATATATTTAATAAAGCTTTGCAATAATTTTCAGAGAAAATGTTTGGAAATAGAATCGTTAATGCGAAATGATGGATTTAAAGTTATTTGATGCTATTTTTGGTACTGCGGCATAAATGCCACCTTTTATTCCTGTGGGGGATCATGCGGGAAACTTCATTCTGGTAAGCGACGTAATCCTCGCCGAACTGAATGAGAAGCCTGCTCTCCCAATGAAGCGAGCCCAGGATTAGGTAGACAGAGGCGATGAATACAATGGCCTTTGATGCAGCTTTTGGCGGTCTATGGAGCGCTTTTGCCAGATGCTCCCTGTAAAGAGCAGCCTGCTTTGCATAGTCCAGTCCTTCGTGATTTGCGACAATATGGAATTGGATTAAACCGGAAACCTCGCCCTCACTTCTAACTTTTCGGAAGCTTGCCTGGGCATAAAGCTTGGTCAGGAAGTGCTCTCTGATGTTAAAATTTCTCAGCCGGCCTTCATCCTCTATGGCAAGATCGGGAAACGAACTGACCACCGCTCCCCCCAAGAAACCTGATGCTTTCCATATTGCTCCCGATCCGGCTGCGGAGGAATATACTTTGATATCCTTCATGTCGCAAGAGGGCGAACGATTTTGCAAACTGCCTCATCAAACTGCGTGCGGCCACCCCACCCTAAAGGG
>JAPKYC010000208.1 GCA_026394505.1 Methanothrix sp. | reverse complement strand
CATGATCTTCCGGCCAGATCCGCATCCTTCACATCGATTATAGCGTGTTTACCTCTGGTCAGTTCAATTAACATGGATCGCCTCCGCCTTCATCTGCCTGGCCTTATGCAAGGCAGCTTCGGCATCTATCTTTCTGGCACTCCCCAGGTGCACATTGCGCGTCTTGCCCCCCTCGCGCCAGGAGGCCATCCAGTAGGCATAGGTCTTGGAGCCCTTCTTAGTCATCTTGACTTTTCCCATCTGCCACACGGTCAGGTCCTCCAGCCTGGCCTGGAGCTTGAGGGCCTCGGCCTGTGCCAGGGCCGCGTCTGCCTCTCCTTGCAGCCTCTGCGCCTCTTTGCGAGTCGCGGGCCGGTGCTTGGCGGTCTTCTGCAGGGCCTTCCTTCGCTCGCCGGCTGCGGTCCTGTGCATGCGATATAGTTCTATGGCATTTTACTTAAAATCTTCGATTATGTCTAGAAATATTTCCCCCTGGCAGCCAGGGTGATCAGGATCAGGTGCAACTGAGGCAGCACAAAGAAGGATTTAGTCAGTTTCATGAGTTCATTCATCGTTTTGTATGTTATTAATACTTTCTCTTTGTGTAAAAATGCTTTTATGTAATATTTTTCCGGCAAAAGTACTTATCATTACACGTAGTATAGGCATAATATGGCAGGAGTCCTTGAGCAGTTAATCAGGCCACGGAAGAGGGCTGTGGTGCATTGCACTTCTCGGATGAATCCAAAGGCCTTGGAGCTCCAGACGGCCAAGGAGATTCTGGCCGAGGTCTTCCGGGTCAGGGTTTCGGAGGTGGATGAGATGATCCAGAATCGCTTTGATCAAGCCCGTTCCCAGGATGACCGCCATGATGAAGATGGGCAGTGGCCGCAGGAGTTCTGGCTGGATGGGTAATCTCTCACCACCAGTCGTCATCATTTTGTTCCGCTTTTTCGATTACAGTGACATTGTTTTTTAGGATCAGCATTTGCCCCTTGGCCGTGTTCTGGACGATGAACTCATAAGCGTTATACTTCACCAACGTTCCTGTAATGGGTTGCCCTTTGCCAGCGAAATATACCGTAATTTTTTTGCCGACGAGTTGGCGGAAGAACTCGCCAGGTTCTTTGTTCGATGTTTCTTTGGTCTCCTGGACTATCTCGCTTGAGGTGCCTGGCAGAAGCGTCTGTTTTTCGGTCTTTGTGGTATGTTCGTCTCCCAAGCATTTGCTCTCTTTTTCAATGATTTTCTGCCGGGGCTTCGGTGGCTGTGAAATAAGCTCTTTGAAGCACTTGATATACGAGAAATCGATCGTGCTACCATCAGTTCTTTCCAGGAAGAAGCAACAAGTGCCGAAGTAATTCGCGTCAATGTAGATGTGATGAACCCCGGTGCCTATCTTTTCCAGACCTTTTGCACCACGGAGCCTGAGTGCAGCTACCAGAAAGTCTCGTTCTTGATCTGTGACAGTGTCTCCTACGTTGTATTTTGCCAAAATATTTCGAGCAAAATCGAAAGCGTCAGTCCAGGTCAGAAAGTTAAAGGGGCCTAATTTAATCTTATCAGCATCATCAATCACTATTCCCACGCTTGTCTTCTCTTTTCCTACCTCATTTGCGGTCATAGCCCCTCCTTTAGG